>QMWW01000087.1 GCA_003661825.1 Thermoprotei archaeon | reverse complement strand
TCGAGAACTCTAGCTCTATCCACGAGCCCACGCAGCTCGAGACCCTCTCTAGAGTGTAGTTTGGTTACGTAGGTATAGGTCTCTGGACCTAGGTAGCACTTCTTGATATACCTCTTACCCCCAACACGAAGCTCATGAACAGCATAGTAGTAAACCCTATTTCCTACACGGCGTCTCTCAAGCCACTTGAATGGCGCTCCACACCTTGGGCATACCTTGGTTTTGAGTAGCTTATCGATATCTAGAGACATCTATACTCTCCGAAATATAGCTAGGGCTAGCTCTAGATATGCACAGCACCACAATTATGGTGAGCAGCTCTCGAGTTATATAGCTTGGCACATCCTGGGATTCTGTATATTACCCTAGTGTCATGGTCTCAGCTAATCTCATGATAAGTCTCACGTAACTTGCATACCAAGGTGTTTCACGGCTTTATATAGCGATATCCGTGGCGTATTACCATGGATATCACTACGCTGGTAATGATTTCACTTCTGTTCCTTAGTCCCGCTTGAGACTCGTGGGATTCTCAGACAGAGAAATAGACTGCATAAAGCTGAAGAAGAGCTCGGGATCTCCTAGAGCATCTCAAAATGTACCTGCATACCAAATCAAACGTATTCGATACTAATGATGCAGAGATATGGGAAGCGGTGAGATAGATTAAAAAGTGTTTTGATTTAGGGTTCGGATTCTAGTTTACCTTTATAATGGAGAGGCTTTACCTCCACACCCTATAAATCCTGAACATAGCATAATGCCTACTAGTGCTTCTGGATTCTTATACGTGGTTTCTACGTATTTGATGTTCATGTCCGCACCCTTAGCAAAGTATGAGGGTATAGTGATAGGTATTTTACTGTATATCGATGCTTAACCGAGAAAGGCCTTCTATCTGGAGTAAGGTTCTAGGGTGCTGTCATAGGCTTTAGATATAAGCTTTTCTCTAGTTCAATTGTCTAAAGCTCATGGTGATCGAACTTGCTCAAATACTATCAAATCGCGATGTGTAGGTTACGTTCTGGGGTATCATATGCATCGAAATCTACAACATACCTTTCATGTACCTCCTTTAGCCCTTCAGAAAAGGTATTTCGAGGATCAGGATCTAGCGATAGTCTATCACCCATACTCACACTCGCTCTTTGAAATAGATCGCAGAAGTGCATTAATGCTCAAGCTAATCGAGATGAACACACCCATACCTAAAGTTAGTGAACTTACCGGTATACCTATAAACGATATAAAGAGGAATCTGGATTGCTTCTATAGCTATATCGAGAATCTTAAACCTCGCGAAATAATAGACTTTGCAAAACCTTCAGTCATATGGGTTCTCAATTGCTTAAGATGTAATCTAAGATGTAGGTACTGCTACACATTGGGAGGAGAAGCAATAGACTCGTATCTCAATGTTCAGGATTCTGATAAGAAAGTTGAGTACTTCATAAAAGCTATCGATAAACTACACGACGTGTTTGGTGATAGTGTAAGAAATGTAGACATCTTCGGTGGTGGTGAACCGTTAGTAGATTTTGAGAGTGTTAAAAAGATCATAGATCATATAGATAGAGAAGGCTACGGATACAAGCTAGCAATGATAACTAATGGAACGCTACTCGATAAGGAGAAAGCTGAGTATCTCAAAGCTCATAACGTTAGATTGACTCTTAGCATCGATGGTCCTAGAGTAGTAAATGATTTGAATAGAGTTAAGAAGAATGGGCAAGGGATCTTCGATGATTTGATGAAGGCCATAAAGATCCTTAAAGATCTTGATTATGAATTCGACATACAGACTACGTATACTCGTGAAGCATACGAGCTAGGGTACACACCAAAAGATCTTGTTGAGTATCTAAGCACATTGTCACGGTATATAATAATACAGCCTGCACAGGAGATGCTTAGCCTTGGTACGGGCTCTGATAATCTATCTACTATGCATCTATTCGTTGAGTATCTTGATGCTGTATTCCGTGAGCTAACTAAACCGAAACCGAGATTCTATGATATGATTGCAACTGTAGAACTTGGTCTATTTGGTAGGAAGGCTATTAAAGGTGTTCTATGTCCATTCCCTTCGTTTCTAACAATACTCCCTGGAGGCAAGATCATTAGTTGCCACACCCTACCGCACTATGTTATAGGTGACGTTAGAGAGCTTCATTCACCTAGAGATCTTATAGCTAGAGTAGAGCAATTGAATGGGATAAACCGTAAGCTCACGGAGCTTATTGATAATCGATACAGATGGTTAGTATCTCTACAGGATATATGTCCAGCACAGATATTCAAAGGAATTAAAGAAATTCTGTTTCATATACAGCACAGCAAACCGTTTATCCCTAGATACCTAGACTATGCAGGGATCTTCTGGGATGCATTCATACTCAATGTCTATAAATATTCTAGAGATGGTCTACTTCAAAGAATCTACGATAATGTAGCTCAACTAGCTCAGAAAAGAAGGCTTGAAGGTGTTCACTGATGAGTTTTGGATACATTGTTAGGGAGAGCACTAAGTTTTGGCGCTATCTAGCTACGGATTGGTCTGTATGGCTACTGACATGGGTTGGTATTTCGCTTATAGGTATGTACATAGCTTTTCTTCAGAGAGACTTCATAGATAGCCTACTGTCTATGAAGTTGAATGGCTTGGTATTCCTAGGTATTGGTCTTATAGCGCTATCCATATCTCTATGGATTCTCAACGTGTTTGGTGAGTATGTGCCTAAGAGAGCATCCACGAAGATGCTGACGTTGTTAGCTCTTAGAGCTAGCGATGAGATTCTCAAAGCTAGGTACCAAGTTGTTGAGTCTAGGAGAGGCGATATACTTGCTAGACTTACTAACGATATAGCTATGCTATCAATGTTCTACGGAGCTTTCTTACCATCGATAGTGGTTCAGGTAGTTAGGCTAGGTATCGGAGCTCTAACCCTAGTACTTTTAAGCCCTACGTTAACGCTCTTCGCAGCACTGCTGATTCCTCTATACTATACGCTGTATAGGGTGTTCTCGACTAGGCTTTCGCGTGCTAGTGAAGCCGAGCGGAGAGAGTTTTCGGGTTACGTATCTGTAATCGAAGAGCTTCTAAACTCCTACGACTTGCTGAAGAGAGCTATGGTTATGGAGTTTGCTAGGGATAGAACTGCTAAGTCTTTGAATAGATGGGCTGAGAGCTATAGGAGACTACTATTCCTCGAAGTCTTCTTCAACCAGAGCTACAACTGGCTCTTCTCCCTGATATCGACTCTAATGCTAGTGGTTGGAGGTCTTGTAGTAGTCCAGCAAGGGCTTACAACTATCGGAACCCTCATAGCCTTTACGAGGACTGTATGGAACCTGTACGAACCCATCGTAAATCTGAACGCTATGCTTATCCAGGGCTCGGCATTCATACCGTTGATTAGGAGATACTACGAGGTACTGAACATAGAAAAGGAAGTTGATGGAGAACGGGATATCTCAGAAGCTACAGAGCTTGTGCTGAGGGACGTTCGTGTTGCTATCGAGAACCGAGAGATACTTAGGGGTGTATCCGCGATCTTTACACGGGGTAAGATCGTAGCTATAGTTGGTAGGAGTGGTGTAGGTAAGACTACTCTAGCTAAGACCTTGATAAGGTTGATAGAGCCGGTAGCTGGCGCTATTATGCTTAACGGTGTTGAGTATAGGAGCATTAGGTTGAAGTGCTTGAGGAGACTTGTATACTATGTTCCAACGAAAGATGTTGTGCTTCGAGGTACTGTTAGAGAGAACCTTGCTCTAGGTGAGGATTACAGTGATGAGGAGATGTTTAGAGCGTTGAGGGTAGCTGATGTAGATTTCGTGAAGAGTCTAGATGATGCTGTAGCACCTGAAAAGCTTTCAGATGGTCAAAGACAGAGATTAGCGTTAGCGAGAGCTGTGCTTAGAAAGCCAGCAGTGTTGATACTAGATGAAGCGCTTAGCTTTGTAGAGGAGTGGAGGGAGAGAAAGATACTCAAGAACCTGAGGAGCTATCTCAGAGATTCGCTAATCATAGTTATATCGCATAGGAGTAGTGTCCTCGACTTGGTAGATGAGGTTTATGCACTTGAAAACGGTGTTTTGAGGAGATTAGCTCTCGAGAAAGTGCATAGCTAGTCCTTTATCACTATATAGCCTGCCCAAGGAATCTCGAGTTCCGTAACTAGCGGAATAGCTTTCATCTTAACGAGCTCCCTCATGATAGTGCTTTGGAAGAATTGAAAGAATCCGAGCCTCACTTTCTTCTCATCGATATAGCTAAGAACTCTGCTTACAGCTAGATTCTCATTCTTAGCTATATCGAGAAACCTCGTATACGCTCTATCAAGACCCTCTCTATAGCGCTCAACAACCCCTGCTATTATAGGCTCTAAATCCTGTAGAACCCTATTGAGCTCTCTCGACGTGAAGTACGGTACCGATGTATAGTACTGCTTGAATCTCCTAGTAGCGGTTTCAGGTACTATACCTACAAGACCTGTCTCCATCAATATCCTCAGATTCCTGAGAACCGAAGGTGGTGTTAAGTTTAGCTCTGATGCTATCTGCGATAGTGTTAGCGGTCCCTTGGTAGCTAGCAGAACAACAATAGCTTTTCTAGTATCTGATGATAATGCGTAGAACGGGTTTTGACTCTCCTTCAATTCCGCTGAAAACATGTATAGGTTCTCAAACCTCATTGCGTACAGCTTGATCGGGTCTACAGCTCCGCTCATCTGCTTACCCCATACAGGTTAGTAGTGTCAAGCTTTAAAATATCGATATTAGCAAATAACTATATTTTGAAATGTTTATATTAGCAAACTTGCTAAAACTCTAACAGGGGTGCGAGTATATGAGTAGTAGCCTAGGGTCGATAGCACTATCGCTGCTATCGAAGAAGAGATTCGGTATGGCTAATCTAGCTAAGGATATAGCGCTAGATCTCGGTGTGAGCGAGAAAGCTATCTATGCGGGTCTATGTAGGCTGAGATATCTTCACGAGAACAGAGTTCTATCCATTCAGCCTATAGTTGATATCTCGAGCATAGGCCTTAAGTACCTAGCTATATTTAGGCGCTATGCTAGCTGGT
>QMWW01000086.1 GCA_003661825.1 Thermoprotei archaeon | reverse complement strand
TTTCTACCTGTTGTTCAATGAGGGGATAGTATATAAGCGCTATTTTGCTTAAACTATACTTTGTAGTCCTGAATATCGATGGCTTTAGCTTGTGGCAGAATAGCTCGGCTACTTGTTCGACTGAGAGTTTAGGCTCAACATAGTATACCTCGATCCCATGCCCAGCCTCTAGTAGTTCTTCTTCGCCTGCTTTGATTTGTGAAAGAACTGAAACAGGGCTTACAATATCTATTCCATATTTTTGAGCTAGATGTTGAGCTTCTCGATCAACCCTGCTTAATGGAATAAGTATTATTTTAATCGAATGTATTTCATCGATCCAGCCAAGTAGTTTCTCTACTAGATCAGTGTTAACGTTGTTTTCCACGACTATTATTCCTAGGTTGATGTTTGATCCCGGAATAGGAGATTGTTTAGCCACTAGATCGAACCTATGCTTAACCCCTTCTCCTCTTACTATAGCGTTTCTGTAAACTATATAGCCCTTTGATGTCAAGTACTCAGCTATTTTTGATAGAATCCTTTCTTTTATCCTGCCGTGAAAGGCATTATTCTTGGAAGTACCTTCTCCCTCCACCAGCTACACCACTAGATCCGTAGTTTATTCCCTCATAGGTAAGCCTTATCTTAAAAGTGGTTTTAATACCGACTACGCTGAAATAACCTAGTCTTATCCTCCCTTAAATCAATTATCTATAGGATTTCTTGGGTTAAGTATTACTTACTTTATGCTCTCTACTAATCGCCTGAGTACTATGGGGGATATTATTACAGAGGCGAGTGTCATGACTATACATGCTGTATAGATACTGGTATTTATTAGTTCTAGACTATAGGCTGTAGCAGCAGCTATCATGGCTACCTCGGATCTAGGAATCATTCCAATGCTTATTACGAGAGAGCTTCTATGATCAAGTTTCAGGGCTCTAGAGGCGATATAGCATCCGAGTAGTTTGGAGAGAAAACCTAGCACAGTGATCAGGGCAGAGACGCCTATAATTGCTGCTACACTAACAGTCATTAAATACGATACATCTAGTTTGTATCCTACCGTTATAAAGAATAATGGAGCAAATATAGCGATCAATATCTCCGATGAACTAGCTATTTTCTTAGCGAAATACCTGTGGCTAGCAAGACCTACTCCATATGCATACGCTAACAGAATGGATGCTAGTCCGACTTCTTGAGCAATGAATGCTAAGAGGAAAAGAATAGCTATAGCAAATGCTTCAGTACCTCGAGTAACCCCTAGCCTGCCAACCTCTTTAAGCAATCCATCAGCATATTTACTGGTCAAAAACGCTGTTCCAAACCATATAGCGAGTGCAGCAAAGGGGATCAGGGAAGTATATAGTAGGTTAATAGCAGATCTAATGGTGTAGAGGAAGCTTAGCAGAACTAAGCCCGCTACATCGTCTATTACAGCGGCTTCTATGATGTACATGGCTTCTTTGGAGTCTATCTTACCTAGTTCTTCGAAAACGCTAACGGTAACTGATACAGAAGTAGCCGAGAAGACTACTCCTAGCGCGAATCCTTGTATTAGCTCGAGGCCTAGCACGATCGATGCAATTACGCCAAAAGCTAGAGAGGCGATTATACCTCCAAACGCTATAAGGCCTGCAGCTCTAAATCCCCGTATTAGGAATCTTAATGAACCCTCTAAACCTGCCATAAAGAGTAGGAGAACTATACCTAGCGTAGCTAAAGCTTCTATTATACCACTAAGCTCTAAGCCTGCTGAATACTTGAAAACACTTAGAATTACTCCAAAAGTTACCAGAAAAACCACTTGGGGTAATCTTATTCTCTTAGACAGCCCTTCCAAAAGCTTAGCTACAAGTATCAAAACAGCTATTTCGAGAAGCCAGGTCTCAGTCGGAGGCAAAAAATCACCAAATACGCCTATAAAGCGCTCTAATTAGCATATAAGCATTATTATTCTTTTCTCTATTTATCTATAATTTACAATAGAAGCTTCTAAGACTCTGTAATATTTATCTACTCCTGTTTCCTTTATAATATCCTCTACTTCATAGCGGTCATTGTATATAACAGCTACATCATGTCCTTTAGCGCGGACACCTTTAATACCAAGGGTTTTGTATAAATGTATTTTGATTGGTTCAATACATTCCCTACATTCTTTACCCTCTATTCTTAACACAGCTTTACAGCTTTACGAAGCCCTATTAAATCACCTGCCAATTTCATTGAGAGTTGTTAAATGCTATATAGATATACATGCATGTACACATATTCACTACACAAGCTATGTCTCTGAAAACCTGCTTGGAAGCATGTAATCTAGAGATCAGCTTTCCTTCAGTTGCATAGATCTGTGCGATACGCTAAGCCCTAAATGCAGTAGAGTTATAGCCATGGTTACGCTACCATTTTCTATGGATGAAGAGGTGTGTCCTAAACCGATATAGTGAGGAGTTTCGCCCCTTCCGATCATCCTAGGTTTCAGTCTTTTCTTTTTTCTCCACAGGAGCTTCTCTGCTCTCCTTTTTTGCTTCTTCTTCTAGTTTTTTGATCTCTTCTTCTATTTCTTTCTCTATTTCTTCAATAGGTTTAGGCGGTGGAGTAGTTGCTAGTGTATACCCGATCCATCCTAGTATACCGAAAACGGCTATTACAGCTATAGTTCCTGTTAGTTTCAATAGTACGAGGTCAAGCCCCGTCCAAATAGGGAACCATACTAGCCATGTATAGACAGCTATTATTACCGCCGATACGGCTAATAAACCCCAACCTATAACTTGATCCTTATTCATTTCTAACTACACCTTGATTTATGTCTACTCAACAATATAGGGTAGGTACTCTGTAAAATAAAAACCTTAACTTAGTCTTCTCTTCTCTAGGAGTATTTAAACAAGGATTAGCTATACTTTCCTCGGAGCTAACAGTTATCTAGGCGTTATAGCCTACTACTTTATTGCAGTACTGGATGAAGGGGTAGAAAAACTTTATGATAAACATCATTGTACGTAGCTCGAGAGACGCTGATGCCGTTAAGGCTATGCTGAGAACCTTTTATCCTGGTTGGAATATTGGAGTTTATACTCTACATGGTGCTCGTAGACTAGATGAAGCGGTGAAGGAGCTGGAATCCCTAAGTATCGAGCGCTGTTACTATGTTATTCTTTTAGGTCGTGAAGACAGCTCTATGGCAGTGGAGCTTGATAAGCTTCTTCCTCTAAATGTATCGCTTCACATAGTTCCTCGCTCAAAGATCAGGAATGCCAGGATCGAGCATTTAGCGCACGAATTTGATGTGGCTAGGAGTAAGCTCAGACTCGCTGTAGAATGGAGTGAAAGACTGAAAAGCCCTGTCTTCGGTATGAGACAGGGTATTAAGCTAGAGGGATATGAGTATAACCCAGCATACGACGTATTCATAGGCATAGGTAAGGGGTTCAGGAAAATAGTAGAGAAGGTGCTAAATACCCGTATATGTGAAAACCCTGTTCTTATCAGAAAATTCAATGGTGTACATGACTTATATTGCGGTACTAAGCGCGTAGCTGTACTAGAAATACCGGATGAAGGATTCAAGCCTAGCGGTAAGCATATTGGTATGCAAACCGACATAGTAGATCACGATCTAAACGGTATGATCAGAGCGAATACACAAGTACTAGAGGTATACGAAAGCCTAGCTAAAAGCTTCCTACAACAATACAGAGAATGGGCTGATACCGTTATTGTGCCGTGGAGTGGTGGAAAAGATAGCACAGCTACCCTACTGCTAGTACTTAGTGTTTTTCCACGCAGTAAAGTAAGGGTTCTCTTTAGTGATACTGGGACAGAGTTTCCATGGACTTTAGAGTACGTTGAAGAGATCGCAGAAAAGCTGGGAATAGAGGTCTACAGAGTATATGCTGGAGTTGACAGGGGTTTGCTCGAAGAGGGCATGCCTATGCCGACTCACACTAATAGATGGTGTACTGGCAGGAAAATAGCCAGTATAACGGCTGGTATAGCTAGACTCTCAGAAGGCAATACACTTATAGTAACAGGTGATAGAGACGCTGAATCTAGGCGTCGAAGCGTAAGACCTCCAGTAAGAAAGATAGATGAAAACACCTACATGGTATCGCCGATAAAGCTTTGGAGTGCAGCACACGTACAGCTGTATATCCTGAAGAAGGGATTTAAGCTAAATCCCCTCTACGAGAAAGGATTCTACAGAATAGGTTGTTACATCTGCCCTGCGCTAAGAAGCTGGGAACTGTATGTAGTATCCAATACCCCCGATCTTTCTTTGACGCTAGGTCGTAGACCTCTATATAGAAAGTTCCTGGAGCTTAGAGCAACAAATGCCGAGAGAAGCAAGGGAGATATAGAACCTATGTGTGATATGTTGGGCGTATGTGGATAAAGAGGACTTCCTCTTAATCTATTTACGCTCTACTCCCACGATAGCACCTCTCTCCAAGTAAATGATCCGATCTGCAAGGGTTTCAGCCAGTATTAAGTCGTGTGTTGCTATTACTAGCCCTATACCCTTTCTCTTCATCTTAGCTAGGAGTTGAACTAATATTTGTCTTTTAGACCTATCTAGATGTGAGATCGGCTCATCTAAAACTACTATATCTGGTTTAATCACTATAGCTCTTAGGATAGCTGTTAACTGAGCCTCTCCTGCCGATAGACTCTTTGCCTCTTTATCAGCTAAGTAGCTTAAACCTAGACTATCGAGTATCGCTCTAGCTCTTTGCTTTGCTTCGTCAATGCTATGTCCTCTAAGTATGAGGCCATAGCCTATATTATAAGCTACTGTCCCCCTGAGGAGTATGGGCTTTTCGTGTACATAGACTACTCTTCTTCTGAGCATTAGTGCCTTACTCGGCGGTAGATCCCAGTACTTAGTGTTCCAAGCTTCTACTTCTCCCCTAGTAGGCTTATAAAGTAGTGATACTATCTTCAACATAGTTGTTTTACCGCTTGCATTCGGGCCTACTACAGCACAAGCTTCCTCTCTGCTAAACCCTATGCTTATTCCTTTTAGCACCCAGTTCCTAGAGCCTGGATAGCGGTACCATACGTTCTTTAGCTTGATGGCCATGCTTCATACACTCTCTTCAGTATTCTAGTACAAAGCGATATAGCTACAACTATGAGCACCAGTACTCCTCCAAGAGCTAGTGCATCCTCAAACTCGCCGCGGGATACCTCTAGAGCTATAGCGGTTGTTAAGACTCTCGTGTATCCCCGGATATTTCCTCCTATCATCAACGCTACTCCTAGCTCTCCTGTAG
>QMWW01000085.1 GCA_003661825.1 Thermoprotei archaeon | reverse complement strand
GGCCATATAGGGATAGCTGCATCGTATTTATTGTTTAGATAGGCCTCCAAGCCTCTATATACCTTCGCGCTTAGAAAAGGCATGTCGACTGGCGATATAGCTAGCTCCTCGCAATTACAATTAGTTAATGCAGCACAAATACCTGCTAGAGGACCTTCAACATACTGACAGTCAAGGAGAATCCGTGCACTATATTTATCTAATATAGCTTTAACCCTTTTCTCTAGTGCTTCTTTCTGCCGCTTACTGCGAACAACTACTAGGACAGAGCTGAAACTAGGAGCTAGGTTATCAAGAATAGTCTCTATGAGTGTTTTACCGTCCAGAACTATTAGTGGCTTATACTCCCCGATCCTATTACTCGCTCCTCCGGCTAACACTGCCAAGCAACTACTTGGGGACAAAAGCATTCATCACCTCTGAGTATATAAAGCAGTTGAAATCTAATTAAAACTAGGTATTGGTGACTTCTATGCTAAAGCTCCTTATCTCTGTAAAACACGCGGGAGAAGTTGGCGAAGCTCTCTATGGCGGAGCTGATATAATCGATATCAAAGACCCATCTAGAGGAAGCTTAGGTTTACCAGACCTAGAGCTAGTTGAAGAAGCTCTATCTAGGGTTAGAAATTGGAGCACTGGTTCCGTAGAGACCAGTATAGCGCTAGGTGATGTAGATAGATATGGTCCAGAGCTTAAGTACGTAGCTTTTACCGCAGCAAAGCTCGGCGTAGACTATGTTAAAATAGGACTAGCTACGCCTTCCATGGAAGAAGCCCTACGTATAAGTAGAGAAGCCTCAAAAATCATTAAGAGATCCAAGAAGACTAAGCTGGTACTTGTTGGATACGCTGATCATGCTAGCGTAGGGTTCATAGAACCACTTAAAGTGATCGATATAGCGATAGAGGCAGGGGCTGGGGTAGTAATGATCGATACATTTACTAAGAAGGGAAAAAGCACATACGATCTACTGGGGCTAGAGTATTTAAGAAACTTTGTAGAGAAAGCACGCAGAAAAAAGCTTATGACGGCTCTGGCCGGCAGCTTGAAGAAAGAGCATATGCGTATAACCGCTAAGCTAGGTTTCAACGTAGTCGGTGTAAGAGGAGCAGCCTGCATTGGCGGTAGAAACGGTAGTATCTCGAGAAGGCTTGTAACAGAACTCAAGGAGGAGATCATCTCATTCAGGTAGGATTAGGGTATAATCCCCTGTCTTCATACGTACAGCATCTTCTAAAACCCATGGTTTGAAGGCATTCAGTATTGCTAGCTTTATCTTGTACTTGCACGCTAATTCCAGCGCAAACTTATCCATAACCAGCATTTTTTCTCTAGAGAGATCTCTACAGGATATCGTCCTGATCAAGCCTCTACGCTTATCAATTATTCCATCTATGGGTTTAGATAAGATGACTAGTTCTGATCCTAAGAGCCTACCTAAATAAACCGCTATAGAATCACTCGTTACACTCCACGAATGTGGAAGAGCATCGTATACTCTAAGTGTTCTGTAAGGTAAGAGCACAGGTATCTTTCCCTGATCGAGCACTTTATCAATTTCTGCCAAGCTATATACTTCAATGGCACATGAATGATGACTAGCTAGGTATATGCCATAGAGCTCCATGGACTTAACTGCAAGCCAGTGAGCTATATCATCGCTAAAGCCTAGCTCTACTTGGAGGTTTCTGATGAAATCAGCAAATACGCTCCCGCCAGGTATAACAGCTAGCCTAAAACCCGTTTTTAGGAGATAGCATAGTTTACCAAATAGTGCTTGTATGGCTTTCTTATCCCTGATCAGGTGCCCGCTCAGCTTTACTACTATCAGGGCCTTCTAGCCCCACTTATCTTCTCTGCAACCATCAATGCAGATGCATAAGCTGGTAGAACTCCTGCTATCTCTGCAGACAATATTTCGTCTATACTAATAGCTTTTGTAAAGCCTGCTCGCTTACAGGCTTCTACGGCTAAGTACTCTCCTATTCCAGCCGTAACTACCGTGAATGTATCTAGGTCTATGTTCTGTGAAACAAGCCATGATCTGATTTGCATTAAAGCATCAAAAATTCGTTCGATCTGTTTCTCGTATATATATCTGGCTATTTCCACTATTTCTCGGAAACCCAGCATATTCTGATCAGCGCAGGGGAGGCGAGAGAGCCTAGCAACAGCTTCTTCTAGTGAAGTACCTCTGCCATCCGCTGTCTCCGTAGTATACTCCTTGTTGCTGATATAGCCTAAAACTAGGTGTACATCTCCCATGAGAGCAAATCTCTCCGAAGAAACTCTCGCGTAATATCCTTTATACGGAACCCTATCAACCACTGTGGCTACGTTTCCTCTCAAAATCCCAGTATATACTAGCTCTCCGTACACGAGCTTCTCTGGATCAGTATAGCCTCTTACGCGGACTCTACAGTTAACTATCGGTATTATTGTTGTAGTAGTACTCCCTATATCTATGAATAGAATATTGCCAAGGTTAAGCCTACTACATTCTCGTTCAAGAAGCCATCCACTGGCTGCCCAATTCGCGGCAGCAACTTTTATAGGATCCAGTAGGACTTTCTCGGCTTCTACTAAGCTACCGTCGACCGTTACATAATACCTAGCTGTAGCATCACTATATATCGATTCAACTAGTTTAGTAATGGTTTCTACGCCTTCAGTTTTCGTCCTAAATATATCACTTAGCTCTGCAGTCATCGTAACACCAACAGCGTAACGAGAACTAGTATCAACCAGCTCTCTCTTAATGTTCTCAAGCTCTAGCTTTAGAGACTCTATGCCGCGTATCCAGATAGGATGATATCTTCTAATAGAACCCACTATACGCGTCTTTCCATCACTATACGATAGAGCCACAGCTTTGAGATTCGCACCACCTATGTCTAGCCCCAAATACACCGTACACATTGAGGGTCCCTATAGTTAACAATATCACTACTAGTACTTAGCTCTCTCCTAGCTAAATTCTGCGCAGAGTATAGAGGAACGCTCCTACACTTCTTCTACTTCAAACTTCTCTAGCTCACTCTTTACCTCAGGATCAGATATTACACGGCCTAGTGCGCATCTCAACGCGTCTAGTACAACGTATTCTGCAGAGTGCTTGGTTATACAGTAAGGACAGGGTTTCAACTTCTTAGCTACTTCAACTATTGTATCTCTATGCTTATTCATTAAGTTGAGGACAACTCTTTTTAAATCACTGTACGCTTGTCTAACTACTGGTTGTAACTTCTCCTCTATATCTTCGGGGACTTCCACTGGGTATACTTTCCTCTTTGCAGCATAATACTTAAGAACACCACCTTTAACCTCTTTAGTAGTTACTAGTTCTATAAGACCTGCTTCCTTGAGAACCTGTATGTGGTACCTTATAGTATTTATGTTCTTATACATACCTTTTTTCTCTAATTCCTCTGCTATTTCGTGAACGCTCATAGGCTTCTTCGACAGTAGATCTAGAATGAAGACTCTCACTTCGTCTGATAGAGCCCTTGCCTCGCTAAGTCTTACTATTAGCGGTATTTTCTCCAATGATTACACCAAGTAATGAATATAAGGGTCTTTGCACCCAGGATGAGGAGATGAAGATCATTGGGTATGCACTGTGCATCCTGTGCAACAACTATAGAACGACTATAGAGAATAAGCTTAGAGAGCTAGACGGTATAGTCGAAGTGATGATTAATTTCGCTGGCGAAGAAGCTCAAGTAGTTTACAATCCTAGCCGCGTATCGTTGAAGGATATAGTGAGGGCTATCAGGAATCTAGGATACAATGTATTCAAAGAAGAGCTCTACTTTACTCTCGAGAACATATCAGTAGACGAAGAACCCATTATCGAAGATAAACTTAGGCGCTTGCCAGGGGTTATAGATGTAAAGGTTTCACATGTAGCTAAGAGCGTATCAGTAGTATTTAATCCGCTGTCTATTAGCACTGATAGCTTAAGGAAAGCCTATTAAAACCGCTAATACGGAGCCTACAATGTTTTCTTCGTGGAAAACGCTTTTCTCATCGATCCCTAGGCTATATATAGGATGGCCCCAAATACCTGTTTCTAAGCCTCTTTTCTCAGCATATTTTAGTAGCTCGTGTACGCCATAGCCTAGTATACCACCTGCTACGAGTACAAGAATTATGCTTGTAGCGTAGAAAACTTCTTCAAATCCATCCTAACTCCGTAGCGCAGTACTGCGTATGATACCGTTAAGCTGGCTAAAACACCCAATGATAGACCAGTTATACTCGATAGCAAATCTCGTAGTAAAAGAGGTAGTGTAAAGAGAACTGTTTCTAGCCCTTCCCTAAACACTACTATAAAGCCAAAACTAACCATACCTATATAGGCTTTACTACCACGTAGAGACTCTTTTTCAATCCTTGCCTTAACCTCTTCCTTGATCCTTGCTCCTTTCCTGGCCATCCAGTACAACACACTAGCTAGTACTGGTACAGCAATAAACGCTCCAACTACTTCTACCAGCTCTTTCTCCACGACTAGTACGGGGGTTAAATACACGAACACACCTACCAGTATACTGACAATGACTGCTAATGCAGATCCCATTACGACAGAGCCTACCAGGTGTTCTTTATTCATTCTCTTCAGGTAGGTAATGATCAATGCCACTATGATTAAGGCTTCAAAGGCTTCTCTGAACGATATGACAAAAGAAGCTATCATTCTGGTTTAGCCTCTTCAGCATTATTATAACAATGTTATAATAGCATAATTATAAGCTTTTTCTCCGAGTACATGTATGATGCCCCGTTAGAACGCCATAAAGGATTAGTTTCTCTAAAGCTGTTTATCCATAAATAGCTGTGATGTATTCCGGCGGATCTGAGGCGTGATGAGCTCTTCGCTGATCTGATCCCTAGATCCTTAGACCTATGCTTCTAAGCCTTTCAGCTATGAGCTCTTGTTCATCACGAGGATAGCAATTGATAGACTCTCTTATTAGTTTCTGGTCTATTCTCTTGAGCAACTGCGCATATCTAGAGAGCTTATCTAGGTCTACACCCTGTCTAGCCTTCAGTACAAAGTACTGCTCTGGATGAAGTACTCTAAACTTCACTCCACCTAGCTTAACGGATTTAGCTCTAGCTAAAATCTCTTCGGGTACGTGGATATCCATAAAATTCTCGTATAGTTCTACCACTACGTCTCCGCTACTAGTCCTCGCTATTAGCCTTGGAGTCCCTACCTCGGTAGTACTATAGCCCCAGTTATGCTCTTCTGCAATACTTCTATATAGCTC
>QMWW01000084.1 GCA_003661825.1 Thermoprotei archaeon | reverse complement strand
GATACGTTCTCGTGTAGGAAAGATAGTTCTAGTACCCCTTCCCTCACCTAGAGGAAGAAGGATCTTCCTGGGAGATAAAGCGTTCTATCCATACCTAGTCGTGGCTAGGAGACGAGAAGCTCCGGAGATAGGGGTTGCCCCACATTCTGGAGAGTGTCTAAGGATAGAGCCATACACACCACTGGGCCTAGCGCTATTAACATCGTATACCATGGATAGCTCCTCGATCATTGAGCTTCGTACCTATGCACCGCCATACCTTCGAGGCCTATACGACCCGATACACCTATACCTAGCTGCAGTGATCAATGAGAGGCTAAGAGGGGAGAATGCAGATAACGCCGTACTGACATGGAGACATCCAAGTGTTAGGCCGCATCGAAAGGCGGTAGCGGTAGATCTATGGGATAGACTCATCAATGAATATGAGTACAAAGTATCTTTCATGGTGTTGAGAGGTCTAGAGTTCATGCTCATGGTCTTTGGTGTTAAACTATACCCCGTTCCGAGAAAGCAGGGTCCTCTCTCTATACCGGATAGGATAGTGGAGGGTATAAAGAAGGTGAACCGAGGAGAGATGAGTGTAAGGGAATTTGCTGATAAGATACTTATCAATAGTGACATAAGCATTAGCTATATTAGGTTTAGGCGGGTGATAGGCAATATCAGCGAGTATGAGAAGCTGCTACCGGTAACCACGCTCAGCACCGGCAGTATCATGGCAGAGGAGTCAGAGAAGCTGAGGTTTGCCGAAGGCATTGCGAAGAGCGTAAGCAGATCATGCGTAGGCTTCGCCCCCAGCACACTAAGGCTGGATTACTTCTCTAACATGGACGAAGAGACCCTTAAGAATGGCCCACTGCATCACGTACTGGAGGTTCTAGCCACCACTATAGGTAGGCCACTTACAGGTGTAGCTGTTGCTGAGCTGTCAAGAGCTGCTGATACTGCTACAGCACATTAACAGATACGAGTACGCTAACAGGGAGTATTACTGTGTCGATGAGGAAAACATACCGTTAATAGGCATAAGCAGCGAAACCCTAAGCCGCATAATTACCATAAAGCTATACTGCTGGCATCTACTGGGATGTCTAGAAGAGAAAAGTATATATACACATAGAATTGTAAGACCTCCATCACTAGTGCTACTATGTATTGAGAGGCATCACCTTGAAAAGGTCATTGTACAGAGCTGTGCTACAGCGCTTACTAGCGATAAGGTTGCTAGTGAGGCTATGAACGTTGTTAGCAATCCAAAAGTATTCCTCCGAATATTGCAATCCTCCTTCAAACAGGGATTTAGACGTGAAGAGGAGTTAAAGGAGCTATTGAAGAAGCTTCTCTCATTAGCACTTCCTACGTGCATAATCAATGGAGAGCAATATGTATCCTACGATAGGAGTCGTGCAGATCTATTCATAGAGTGCAAGGATTTCGTCATTGTAATAGAGATAAAGAGTCCTCAGAGCTTAGGTGGAACACCTTCAAGATATGTAGCTCACCAAACTGTTGAAATACTTCGAGACCTAGAAGAGATTTACAAGATGAAGAAGGCATACGCGGTGATAGTACTACGTACAGATGGAGGTCCTGTTCCCTATCTTTACGAACTGAAGGGGAAAAGACGCGTCCATGTATTATCAAGATACGTTATAGATAAGCTCGAAGGGTATTGTATAAGAAAGAAAATCACTAGTGTATATGCATTGCTCAAGGCGTTGGCTGAGGCAAGGATAGATACGATCCATATGGAGGAGAGGGAGCTAGCCAAGTACTGAACAAGGCTTATCTTGGAGTCTTTGACTAACCTTTCTGATTCCGTGAAAGAACATGAATTAGCTTACGGATGCTATCTATTAGAACATCCCATGTCCAGAACTTTATATCAACTCCTAATCTTAGGGCTCTTTCCCTAACCATTTTACCAAATCCATTTAACAGATGTTGTACTTCTGTACCTCTGCATCTTCGTAAACCTCCAAGGATAACGAACTTAGCATTCTCCTCAGGAGGTACGTATCTATAACATTTCTCTATCTTTTGTAGAGCTTCCTCAAGCTGTCTTTTTAGATAACTAGCGTCTTCATGGCAAGGCCTCTTAAGCTCGATGTAGTAGACCTCGCCATTCTTTGTAACGACTCTTAGATCTGCTCTCTGTCTCCTACCCTTCTCGTCTATGCATGTACCTAGGTATGGCTCTGGCTCTAACTCGATAATCTCCGGAATAAGGAAGTATCGATACTTTAGCAGAGCCTCGTTCCTGAAGTAATACTCGTCCTTTGTAGGATCCCGCAGAACGAGCTCAAGGTCTCTGCAGAGCTGACTGTAGAAATGTACTAATTCCTGAACGAGTCTCTTACCCACGATGCGCTCAAGGAACTCGATACTGACGCCTTTACGGATATAGTCTACGAGCTCAGTGAGAATAGTATTACCAATCTCGCTATAGAAATCCTCCTCAGCAAGCTTGTAAGCAGTATCCGTACCGAAACTATTGGTGAAGTAATCTACAGAGCCAAACATCCATAATAGATTAAAATAGCGAGATTCACCATTATGAATCCAGACACAACTAATAAGACGGACATCAGCTTCGCTATTGTTAACCATAACCGGTATAGCATTGCTGAATTCAGCAATCAACACTGTTCTACCTATCAGCAAATCTCTATAGCTTTCGAAATCCCGTTTCTCAGCAAACACGATGCTCTTAATGGCAGTGTTCCTCCCTCCGATCGCTATAATCGGATTCCCTTTCTCTACATCGAACAGCTCGGCTTCTATAGATTCAACAGATTTCAGCTTACTCACTATTCTTCGACGAGACTTACCCCGAGCCTCTCTCTTAACAACAATAGCGAGCTTTCCAACCTTATCGACGTAAGCCTGAGCTATTACATGAGGACCCCACTCCATCAACTTAAAAGACGGCATATCTCTTAGAATCTCATAAGGGATAAGTGATTTCAGGGTCTGTAACCTAGATAGATAAGCCCTTAAGAACTTATTTACTTGCGCTTCAAGTTCGTCACTACTCATAGTCTCGCTATATAGCAATCCCAAAATTGGCTTATATTAATTTGTCATCAGCTGAACTTAAGCAAGTATTGTTTCTATGTATCTCCCGTAACATTAACCATATTTTATCGCATAGTTTCACAGCTCTCTCACTATTTAGTTGTTGAGTTAACAGTGCTCAATAGGTGTAGATAATTGAAGCTGCTTTGTAGGCGCGTGATGAGGCTGCCTTCTTATCTACGTACTTTGTTCCACAGAGCTATGTTGTTGGTGAGCCAATTATGCGGAGTACTCGCAATAGCATTAGTCTTGTAATCAGTGGAAGTCACGATGAGATAGCTAAGATCAGGCGTATGGTTGATAAACTCACTAGCTCTAGCAAGGAAGTCAAGGTAGTAGTTATGGCGCCACGAGATCCTTGGGGTATTGAGCTGTGTATTCCACCAGCATGCTACAAAGGAAGGGAAGTCATAATAGTCCTGGAGCACATTATAAAGAGGGCTAGCAGTAACTTGAAGTAGCCCCGGGGGCTTAACGGGGTTGGAGAGTCAAAACCCCATAGACGTTGTTGTGATTAGTGGCATAACAGGTACGAAACTTCAGGAGATAGCACAAGGTATGCTTCGCGAGGCGGAGCATAGATATAGGCTGATAAACGTTGAGAAGATCTTGGAGAAAGAGCTTGGTGTAGCGTTGATAGATATTCTTGATACCATGGTTAGAAGTCCCTCGATCTACAAAGCGACGTTAAGTAGGGCAATAGACAAAGTGTTGAATGATGTGTTGCGGAGTGAGGGAAACGCCATTGTCACAATGCACCTATCCTATCTTAGGAGAAAGCATACAATGCTAAACCCTACGCTTCTAAAGCTCCTTAGCACGCCAAGTATTCGCATAAAAGCGATCGTACTTATAGTTGAGGATTACTACCACGCTCTTAACAGGATCGTTGATAGGATAGTATCGCGCTCTCTGTACATAGAGGATACTCTGGATCCCCTCCTCTATCTTAACTGGCGTGCTTATGACTTCGGTGTTGCTATGTCGCTACTCTATCAAGGATTAAGGGTGCTACTTTTCGGTGCTAAACATAGAATAGAGACATATAGAAGGCTGGCGAGATATGTCTTAGATTCTGAGGATATGAAACTCGTCTACTTCGCCCATCATATAAGGATGCTAAGAAGAAAATCAGCTAATGAAAGAATTCCCCTAAGTGATGTGGAAGAGGTGAAAGAAATAGAGGAGTTTAAAACCATGCTCATCGAGCGCTGTCCAAGGCTTATACTATTCGAGCCCACTACAGTTGATGAACTCATATTAGACAAAGATAATGAGCTATCAGTACAGATAACGCGAGAGAATAGATGGCCCCATAACTACGAGACTATGCACCGAGATTATGGGTATCCCATAGACATGAGGTCAAGTAGGTTCTCACATATATATGATACTGATCTACTTGAGGAAAGGTACTACCTAAAGAACTTGACTGAAACTATAAAAACACAGATCGTTACAAGAGATCTATTCTATGTAAACCAATCAGACGCAGTATTGGCATATAGGCCCACCATGCACGGCCAACTCTCGCATGGTATGACCATAGAATTCACAGTTGCATCAGCACAAGCAAAACCGGTCTTTGTGTACGTAGAGCAAGACAACGAATATGTAAGGCTTAGAGAGATGTTCACAGAGTTTATGTTCCGTAGAATAAAGGATAGAGAGCAGCTACTGCGCTCATTAATGTGTATAGAATAGACATGGAATCGATAGGCCTCCGTTATCTCTTTATCGAGCAGGTTAAAGCTAATGATTTCTCACAAGGAATTTTAACAGGGTCTAGAAAACTCATGCCAAACTTTGCTTTGCCTTTACTTTCACTATCATTTTAACGATATGGAATGCTATACTCGCAATACATAACATTGCAGTGTATATGAATACGAATCTAAATAGATTACTCAATGTTTCTAAGAATGCCATGTTTATCATTAATCCACTACTGGATAGTATAGGTACTACTATGAAAATCGATATCAAGAACAGCGCTGTTAATAGGAGCATGCGTATATAGGTGTTGGTTCTCACATTGATCTTTGCTTCGATGAAGTCCTCTATGACCATTACGATGCTTGAGCTTACGATCAACATCAAGAGAGTTATTACTAAGGCCAGCTCTATGCCTATTACGTAGCTATGTATTAAGTTGACACTTAGTAGTGATAACAGTATTGGGATCATCAATGCAAGCACTATATCTTTTACGCT
>QMWW01000083.1 GCA_003661825.1 Thermoprotei archaeon | reverse complement strand
TTCCACCCAATAACTTATTTAGTTCTACATACTTAATTCAAAATCAATTCCAAGATAGTCTCAATATATTAGGCACGGTCTAAATTATAAGTTTACCCAGGGTGGTTATATGTCGTTGATCGATGCAACCCGAAGACTAACGGCCGAACTAACTAATCTGATGAATAGAAAGGTTAGGGTAATACTAGCTAGTGGTAAAAGCTATGAAGGAGTATTAGCAGGGTTTGACCATCCATCTCTGAATCTACTGCTAGAAAACGCTATGGACAATGAAGGCCATAAATACCCTAAAGTCATTATTAAAGGGGAGAGAGTATCAGAGGTACTAGCTATAGAGATTCCTCTTTTTGACCCTGAAGGCTTTAAGAACTTTATTGTGAAGGAGATGAGGCTACCTGAACACTTAGTACAGATAGTGCCTGAAGCAAGAGCTGTAATAGTACAGGGTAGGTACAAAGTGACTGAAAACGGGGTCGAGGGTACAGGACCCATGGCTGAAACGCTATATGAGTTCTTTAAAAAGTACATAGATGCGCGCAAGAAGATGCTAAAGGGTTAGCATGGATTGGAGTACTATGACCCAAGAGACTTTGACCTAGCTGGTAGAATAGCTAAGCTTAAAACTAGGCATGGCGTAATCGAGACACCTTACCTATTCCCCGTGGTAGACCCGGTAAAACAGGTTCCATCACTTAATACACTACTTGATATAGGCTTTAATGCATTCATTACAAACGCCTATCTACTATATCGTAGAAATAGAGGTATGGTAAAGAACATACATAGTTACTTCTCGTGGAATAACCCTATAATGACTGACTCGGGAGGATATCAGATACTAGTTTATGGCAGTATAGAAGTCGACAACGTAACCATTGTAAAGTATGAAAAGATGATCGACGTAGATATAGGTGTGATACTGGACATCCCAACTGGATCGCAGATGTCGAGAAACGAAGCATGGAAAGCTGTTAAGGAAACATATAGGAGGGCTTGGGAAGCATTACCCGTCATCATGGACTCTAGCCAGCTATGGGTCTATCCTATACAAGGAGCCCCTTATCGCGATCTAGTAATGTACTCTGCTATACAAAGCAAGAGGATGCCGTATCATATATATGCTTTCGGATCGCCTACAGTGTATCTCGAGAAGTATGCCTATGACGAACTACTAGAGCTAGCTATTATGGCAAAGCTAAATTTGCCGCCCGAAAAGCCCTTCCACGTATTCGGTGTAGGACACCCAATGATCATACCCTTCCTAGTTGCCATAGGAGCAGATCTGTTTGACTCAGCCAGCTACATACTATATGCTAGAGACGAAAGACTAATGTTTGAGGGAGGAACTAAAAAGCTGGGCGAACTTTCATATCTTCCATGCAACTGCCCTGTTTGTACACGTTATACTCCGCAAGAGCTCCGTGAAATGAGTAAAACAGAGAGAATAGAAGCTATAGCTAAACACAATCTGTATATACTCATAAGGGAAATAAAAAATGTTAAAGAAGCTATTAAGGAAGGGAGGCTTTGGGAGCACCTAGTATACAGGAGCAGGATGCATCCCTCCCTCCGGAGAGCATTTACTGTACTAAACAAGTATAGACATTTACTTGAAAAGTACAACCCTAACACTAAGACTCCTACGCATGCGGTACTTTTACTCGATGCTGATAGCGCTAGTAACCCGAGGCTCGTAGCTACTAGAAGAAGGCTATATAGAGTGATCGAAAGGGAATTTTCTGGTAAACGCATTCTGCTCGTGCCAGCAGTAAATAAACCGTTTACGCAACAAAGCATATACGTAGACGCGCGTAAAAAGTATCCTAACTATAAAGTCTTATTCTATAATCCATACCTCGGCTTGTTTTCTCCAAAACACATAAACACCTATCCCTTCTTTCAGCATGAAATAGGTACATATGCTTATAATGAGTGTGTTGTTGAAGAAGCAGCCTGGTTCCTAATAAGAATAAAGCCTAATGAAGTACTAGTTATCTCGGCTGGAGAGAAATCATTTAGAGTGTTTGCTGAGAGATTGGTGAAAATTCTAAAGTCTAAACTTCCCGGGAAGACCCCTATTCGTATTATACGTGCATAGTGTACCTATGCCTATCTCTCCCTACTTCTCCCTCAATAGTTTTAGCAAGCCTTTCCCTCTCTTTTTCAAGTGCTTCAATTATACTGGCTTCCTCTATAAGCTTCTTAGTATTGATTTCGATCTCTAAGATCTTACCTATAACTTCAACAGCCACCGCGCTTGCTCTTGGATCAGGTCTATAGAGCTCTGTATAAGTCAATATAACTATGCCAGGTATTCCATAGGCATGTGTAAACATCATGGTTAGAGCTAGGGGGCCTATTACGTATCTATCGCTGAGTGTAGGAGCATCAAGTTTAATACCAGCATCTCCCAGTGGTATCCATCTGTATTTCTCATCGCTCTTCTCTCTAATAGCGGGATCAAGCCCTCCTATCAGAATGGTTTTTAATACACCGTTCTCTTTAAGCCATCTGCCTATGAATTCTGCATAAATTGTTCTTTCTCTAGGGTGTGGAGTGGCGTGATTTACTAAAACTAATAGTTTCTTATCACCGATTACTCCATAATATAATTCGAATGGATACGCTACTCCTCTTGACTCATTGTAGAAGGTTGTTTCGGGCATATATCTGGTTTTAATGAAACCAATTCTTTCAAGTTTTAGCTCGTAGGCTATATGACGAGATGCCAGATAACCTACCATGCCAAAACCTTGATAACCAGTTATGAATACCGCTCCTTCAAGCTCTTTTCTATCTATACGTCTTAGATAGTGGACTTCAACGCTAGGCATTTCACGATATACCCCCGATCACCTAGTTGATTCTCTAAGCCTTACAGCTTCACC
Organism: Thermoprotei archaeon; assembly: GCA_003661825.1. Classification (GTDB taxonomy): domain Archaea; phylum Thermoproteota; class Thermoprotei_A; order Sulfolobales; family Desulfurococcaceae; genus QMWW01. Next base: position 2,501 of record QMWW01000083.1, on the reverse strand, counting down.
CCAGCTATGATAAGGTATACACCAACCAGGTTTTACAGCTTTCCCAACTCCCAATAATTCCTTGGTATTATAGTCCAAAACTAACACCTCGTCACCCGGCCTGATTTCAGGATCAGCTATCACTACATGCTTTGCGAAAACATTGCCACCCTCGCTTATGTATATTGAGTACTTTGGATTAACGTATACACGCATTAATGGATGAGGTAGGATCTTATTTAATCTAGTAGCAGCACGTATATGGAGGAGAAATCTGTGATCGCTAGCTCTTAGCGTAAGGTAGATCTCATTATTTAGGAGGATGTACCTAATCCTATATGTGGAGGGAGATAATACCACTACAATATCTTCTGGTATAAGTTTCTCACCAACACCGTAAAACTGTAAGTCAGCTATACTCCTTAGTTCTTCAAGCTCTTCCATGGTGGGTTTTCTCCTAAACAAGGAAGCGAGCACCAATAGTACTAGCTATTGCATAACGTACATACTGTAGTCTACGCTGGACCTCCTATAAAGGTTTTCAATTCCTCTAATATTCTTTTTACTCATAATCTTCTTCACCGCTTTCAGGAAATCATTCATAGTTACAGTCCTTCTATTTTCTCTTATAGCGAAGTATCCAGCTTCCGTCGTGATGGCCTTTATCTCAGCACCAGTAACGCCTTCAGTCATTCTAGCTAATTCGATGAGTTCTACGTCTGGGGAGAGCCTCATTTTACGTGTATGTATTCTCAATATCTCTAGCCTTCCTTCGAAATCTGGCAATGGTACCTCGATCAGTCTATCAAATCTTCCAGGCCTCAATATAGCTGGATCTAGAACGTCTATCCTGTTAGTTGCAGCAATCACTTTAACCCGATCTAGAGGCTTAAATCCGTCTAACTCGGCGAGTAACTGCATAAGCGTTCTCTGTACCTCTCGTTCCCCGCTCGTACCTATATCTAGTCTACGGGCAGCAATAGCGTCTATTTCATCAATAAATACTATAGAAGGAGCTTTTTTACGCGCCAGTTCGAATACTTCTCGTACTATTCTTGCGCCCTCGCCTATAAACTTCTGTACTAGTTCGCTACCAACTATACTGATAAACGTAGCTCCGGCTTCGTGTGCAACAGCTTTAGCTAGTAGAGTTTTACCGCAGCCAGGAGGACCATAAAGCAGAACTCCCTTGGGAGGGTCTATCCCTATCTCGCGGAACAGTTTAGGGTTCTTTAATGGTAGTTCAACTACTTCTCTAAGCTCTAGGATCTGGTCTTTAAGCCCCCCAATATCGTTATACGTTATATCCGGCTTTTCTATAACTTCCATCGATGTGACATAGGGGTCGGCATATCCTGGGAGGATAGACACTATTGTTGAGCCACGCTGATTTAAAGCTACGTGTTGCCCTGGTCTAAGCTTATCACGGGGCACCGTATCAAGTACTTCAACTACAAGATTAGGGCCTGTAGAGCTTTTAACAACTACTTTACCGTTTTCAAGGACTTTAACTATGACGGCCTCGATCAAGGGAGGAGATAGTAGCTTTTCTATTTCAGATTTATAGTATTTTATCCTTAGCAACAGCTTTTCCCGTTCTACTTCTAGACTCCTAATACGGGCTTCTAAAGCTCTTATGTAGTCTTCAATATCGCCTAGATCACTATTAGCTCCTCGTTTCGAGGTTCCCATAGATCACCCTCTCCCCGCGAAACTATATCACATAGTAGTAGCCATAAAAATAATAGTATCAAATACAACCATGGTATAACTAGAGGATTGAGGGATTGAGTATTGGCGTGTTACTGTGAGATCTGTGGAAGAGAGCTTAAAACCGATATATATTGTAGAACAGTGGTACTAGATGGTATCACTATGACTATATGCCTCCAGTGTTATCGGAGACTAGCTAAACAAGGCAGAATCAGAGCCGTAGAAAAATCAAGCACTAGGAGTGCGCAATCCAGGGTTACTAGTAAAACTAAGGCAGTAAGGGTGAAGTGGAGTAAGACCAATGTTTCGCGTAGAGTGCTTGAGAATATGTATGAAATCGTAGAAGACTATGCTAAACGCATAAAAAGCGCCAGAGAGAAAATGGGGTGGAGCCAAAAAGCATTAGCTCAGAGGGTAAAGGTAAGTGAGAATATAATAAAGAGAATTGAGACAGGTAGGCTGAAACCAAGCATCGATCTTGCTAGGCATTTAGAGAAAGTGCTTGGAATAGTACTATTAGAGCCTATAGTCGAAGAGTACACAAAATACTCTTCAAGCGATGAAGACTACCTTACTATAGGTGATATCATCAAGTTTAGAAAAGATAGCGACTAATACATGGGTAGAGTTAATGAGCAGAGTATTCGTAGTGATACCGTCTAAGTACAAATGCTTCTATAATGAGGAAATTAGTCTAGTTAAGACTATATATAGTAATATAATCGGCGAGGTTTTTGTCCGAAAACCTAATCCAAGGCACTATGTTCCACGAGACAAGATCGAGTATCTGAAAGAAGAAGATCTAGATA
>QMWW01000082.1 GCA_003661825.1 Thermoprotei archaeon | reverse complement strand
TGGTGATGCTGACATTAATCTCTGGGGATGCTTTACGGGCTTCCTTGAGGATATACAGCTACATCCAGGCGAGTACAAAAGCTTTACTGTAGAGTTACACGTTAAACAAGGTGCTGAAGAGAGTTCTTCATTCACTGTGCAGATATATCTAATGGCTAGACAGTGGAACGAAGAGCTACAAGGAAGAGCGTAAGAGTGAGTAGACTTGAGTAGACAAATCGCTAAGATTTTTTATTCCCTGCTCCTCTTCTCATTATTATTATCTGTAGTTTTCGCATCTACTCCTTGGTTTGATTCTTTGAAGCTTAAGTCCACGATCAGTATGGGTTCAGGCGACGATTGCATGTCTTTTGTTAGGTGGAGCTGCAGTGATCTAGGCCCTGATCCCCAGGAGAGCGGATTTAATAATAGTGAAGGTAAAGATGTGGCAGCGTGTTTCATGGATTTACTAGAGGTAGATGAAAGAGGAAACAATATCTCGCTTTCCTTGTTATTGACAAATGCTTATCCAGGCTATAGCGTAGAAGCTGAAGCCGTGGTTAAAAATACTGGAACAATCCCGGTTAGGATATTAGGATATACTATAGAACCCCCAGATCTTCCCCTAGAGATATACCTCGAGCCACCTCTCTCTCCCTATATAGATCCGGGCAAGGAGGCTGTATACACTCTACACTTATCGGTTCTACAGATAGCTAATGAGAACTCAGTATATCCTTTTAACGTAACGCTACAGTTTGAGCCATGGTATACGCCGCTTACTCTAGAGTTTACTAGCTGGAAAGCACACGCCTATAGTGGGGGTTGCAGTAAATGCGGTATATGCACTAAAGAGGAAGGCACAGTTCAACTAGATAGTAGTGGAGTAAAGGCCTCAATAGGGTTTAGGGAATTTAGTGAAGGATGGGGTTGGATAGGATTCGTCATATCAAATAATGCTGGATACCTGGTCACTCTAAGCAAAAGCGATATCGTAGTGTATGGGGATAGAGAGCTAAATAGTCTAGAGGTATTTCTCTACGGAGGATTCATAAGCCCTGGTAGCTCTGGTGTGTGGAGAAACGTCAACATATGTGACATGAAGCACAACATGGATTATTACGGAGAACCGTTTCCCACTATCGGCGACCACGACAGTATTACTCTGGGTAAGAATGAGAAAGCTATTATCTGGATATACGTAGGTAGTGAACCAGGGTCTCTAACGGTAATCGTCGAGCTCTCCTATCCCGGCTAACCGCCTTTAAGGTGTATCTTGTGAAACAGCGTTTATCTAGTAGTGGAGATGGCTTCTTGAAAAGATCTCTCCTTGGTATAGGCATAGTAGGCTCTAATAGCTTAAACAAGCTAGGCATGGCGTTTCTTCTTATATCGCTATTCCTCGTGCCAAATACGGCTGTAGTAGTTGGCGGTTTGCTGGGAACTTATCTAACATATGTGGCGTGGAGTGGGCTAATAGCTGTATCTCTCCTATTCATTCTTGATCGCAGAGGCTTCGGTAGATTTAATGCGTATACAGCTCTAGTTGTTGCTGGCTCGCTATTAGCGGTATATACCGTCATGGGACTTTTCTGGGGTTTTACAGCCTGGATCTAGCCCAATATCCTATCCCTCGCAATAAGCATGGGATTATTCGTTGTAAGGCTTACAGGGATAGAAGCTGGTAGAGCATTAGCTATGGGTTTAGCTAGAAACAAGGTGGTAAAGCTAGCGATTGGTACAGCTGTAGGCTTGAGCTCTGGCGAAACCTACTATGTACTACTATCTAGATTCTCGGATTTCTACACGAACCCTATAAGCATAGTACCAGGGGCTATGTATAGCTTAGTACTCTCCATAGCCTACCTCCAAGGAGGATTTATCCCGACACTACTCTTTAGATTCGCTGTTGATGTTTACTGGAGATTCGCTCCACTAGTATTAAATACTGCTAGAATAGGCTATGCATGGCCTGGGCTTTCTACCATGATATACTACGGTACCATAATATACCTGCTATACTCTCCCCTAATCTTAAGAGGCCTATCTCGCGGCCTGTTCAAACCTAAGAGTTTTATGAGAAAAGCCGTAGAAGCTTTCCCTACAGCTATTTCCTTTCTGTTTTCGTTTCTTCTGCTCATAATGCTATTGAGCAACTCCCTCCCACTAGTTGTTGTGAGTGGAAGCATGCAACCCATCTATAATATAGGCGATGTAGTACTGATTCGTGTTGATCCAAATGCCGAAATCGGAGTAGGTGATGTAATAGCCTTTAAGATGGAGAACGGCCCCGTAGTAGTGCATAGAGTTATAGAAGTACTAGAACAAGGATATAGAACGAAAGGCGATGCTAATCCAGATCCGGATCCCTTTATAGTGGATCGAAGACTAGTGATCGGTAAAGTCATTGGTGTTATCCCCAAAATAGGCTGGATAACAATCACCGCTAGAGAGGGCATTAATAGTGCTGCTACTCCTTACATTGTTTTAGCCGGCGTTTTTGCAGCATTTCTGATAGGCATAAATACGTGGAGAATGAGAAGAAAGAGTCATGTGTCTAATTGGAAAAAGAGAGGTATATGGGGTTAAAATATTGCTTGATCCCCTAAATGCGCTAAGATCTACTAAATTCCTACTAGTAGTTTCTCTTATACTCATAGGCCTAGGTTTATGTTTAGGCGTAATCTCTCTCACTAGCGAACCTTATAGCTTCAGAGAGGTCTTGCTATACAGTTTAACGGAGACCTCTAGATACTCTATAGAAGCGTACACTATTCCCAATGATATATACGAGGATATAGCTGTTCCCCTTTCCCCCGAAAAAACGGTTTATCTGCACTTAGTTAGAGAAATACTCGTAAACCATACCTATGAGATATCAAAAGGCTCTTTCTCAGGTATTTATAACGTTACAGTAGAGCTTGTACACCCGGATGGTTGGAGTAAGAAATACAGCAACTTCTCTATACCTCTCTCTAGAGAAAGTAGGGTTGAAAAGAGTATAGTGCTGAACATTAGCGATATAGTGAGTTTAATGGATAAGCTGTGTAAGCAGGCATCCGTTAAACTAACAGATTTCGACATAGTTATCACGAGCTCTGTAGATCCATATATATTCATAGATTCGTATACTAGGGATGAATCCCCTCTAACACATACGATAACTATATGTGTGAGCATTGCTAGAAACAGGGTCGAGGTTCGTGGAGATTTATCGCTAACATCTGTTATAGAAGAGAAAAGGAGTATACGTGAACCGCTATACGTATTTGGTCTCACAGTAGAAGCTTTAAGAGTAATAGCGTCTTCTACAACAGTATCTGGGGTTATAGGACTTATAGCCTATATAGTGCTTTACACTAGATCGAGAAAGCTAGATATCATAAGAGATTTTGAATCGAAGTATTCAGAACTAATAGTTGAGTCTAGGAAAATAATTGGTAGAACAAGCAGTACGAAAATAGAGGTTTCTAGTCTAGAGGAGCTGGTTAAAACGGCTAGACTGCTTGAAAAACCTATAGTGAAGATAACTAGTGGGAATAACTGCACGTACATGGTGGTAGATAAGGACATAACCTATGTGTTTACAGTTAGAGGAGTTGGCGAAGAATAGCTATAAAATATCTTCCAGTAGGTCTTCTATATCTGTTTTAAGAGCGTAGAATCGGTATACCCTATTCTCTGAAACCTTTACCTCAATTACCTTAACTAGATCTGCTTCTACAAGCCTCCTTAGCGCTTTATTCAGCCTCTTATAGTTGACTCTAAGCCTTCTAGCCAGAGCTCTAAAGCTTAATGTGTGGTTATGGAATAGTTCCTCGAGTATGCAGATCTCTAGATTATCATCAGCTGCAGAAAGAAGCTTCTTTATGAATTGAATATATCTTGTAACCCCTTTTCCTTCTTCGAAAGACTTATCAGCAGCGTACACGGTAAACAACAACTACTCTAAATAAATACTGGAAAAACCCAGTCTTACCTTTTTATATATAAATGATCGCATATAAGTGTTGTTGAAGCTTCCACATCCACAAATCTCTTTAATCCTTTCAATAAACTTTAAGTTAGTGTTGTTCACGATTAATATCGGTACATAATTAATATTTCCGCTATTCTTTCTTCGTTTCTTTCTAACGGTAATTGTGCCTTCTTCATCAATTACTCCAGCTAGCCACCCTCTCACCCATTCGGGAAGATTTTGGTTACATATAGGTTTCTTCATCTATTACACCCAAATTATACACGAGGCCCCCATCTAAAGTATGCCATACGGGGCTTGAAGCGATGCCTCCATCACCTCGTAGGGCTTTAAGGAGAAGATTCCAGCAAGCGACAACATCTCTATGCCACAACCTCCACATTTACTGCACTTACCGATTCTAGACCCATTACTGTAGATTATTGGCGCATTATGTATTGGGCATAGTTTTGAGGTGTTCTTCGGGTTAACATAGATTATTGGAACACTGTACTTCTCGGCTTTCTCCTCGATAGCTCTCTGAATATCTCTAAATGATGCTTGAAAAATCCTATGACGTGGCTGTTTATCCTTCATTTTCTTAACCATGTTATTTGCTGGTCTCTTGCCGAGCTTCTCAAGAACAATAGCATACTGCTCCTCGTAGGCAGTTTTGACGATTATGTTTGCCGCCTTCCACCTAATGTCTTGCTCCTTCTCCTTAAGCTTCCTTAGAATCTTTTTCTTAACCCTAAACTTCGCACCGTAGAGCTTATCATTCTCCTGTACCCTCTTCTTACGATAGTAATAACCGAGAACTATTTTCTCAGTATTAGTTTCAAAGTGATGGGCGATACCATCAACCAGCTTCATCACATTATTCTCGTTTACATCAACAGACAGATAACTTCTGGGTTTATACTCTTCAACTTCTCTGACAAAGGTTAGTAGATTACGAGTTATCTATTCTTTCTACCAAGCTTAATCCTAGCTTCACTAGCTAGTTTCCAGCCACGATTATGTATCTCCAGCCAGCGATTTTGTCGAATGTAGGTAGAGTATGTTCTTTAGTTGATTAATGTCGATAGAACGCCTTTCATGGCATGTATTACTACAGGAATTCCTAGTTCTCCAGCAATACTAAAAATCCTTATTACATGGGGATGACTTACACAAAACCCTTGTATGCTTAGATGAAGCTCTAATCCTTTTAAGCCGAGACCTTCGATAGCTCTTCGTAACTCTTTTATAGCTATATCTGAAGGATTAGGTACTACAGAGGCAAATCCTACAAACCTTTTAGGTTCATGGGACGCTCCTTGTGCACATAGTCATTGGTGATATAAGGAGCAATAGGAAGGATAACCGCAATATCTATGTCAGACTCATCCATGAACCTAAGAAGTCTCTCAGCAACGTTGTGAGGAGAGATCCCTTCTCTGATCCATTTCTCAGGAATGTGAAGATGAAAC
>QMWW01000081.1 GCA_003661825.1 Thermoprotei archaeon | reverse complement strand
GCCATTGTCATGTTAATAGTCAAAGCAAGAGGAACTATGGTTACCTTCACACCAAAGAAGGTGGCAAAAATAGCAGGGGTATCCACAAGGCCCGCACACCTTTCAGTTGTACGGTACATTCTGGAAAATCTTAGAGAGAAGGGACTTGTCGAATTATGGAAAAAGACATTTCACGGATACAGGTATGCAATAACATCAGAGTCTCCATTATGGCAAGAAGTAAAAAAGAGATATGGGAAAGAGTAAAAGTATTTACGAGACCTCGATCGGGATAACTATAACCTTTGCAACTTTTATTTTTTTGTACACTTCCCAATACTTCTTAGGCACTTTAATCAAAGGCGGGGCTTTTGCGTTTTCTTTATAACGCCTTATTATGAACTCAAATTTTTCAACCTTTTCACTTTCACCCATCTCTCTCCCCCCAGTATACATAATTAATTAAGTATATATTAGTTACGGTAAGTTCTCTGCAACCTCTACAATCCCCATAATGATGAGCCACAGTATCCAGAAAGGCAATGAAATAGCTATGTAACATATGATACCATGTACCGTAGGGTGTTTGTAGCAACTCATCCTAACGAAAATAAGCCACAGTACGATGTCCACTAGAGTAAGTACTAGGGCTACTTTAAACCACATGGTTTTCAAGAACATCTTTATGAACACCCTTCTCATATTCCTACCCCCAACATATACTATGTATATGACCCCAATATATACTATATATTCTAAAGTATATTAAGTTAACGTAGTAAACTTTATATAGGGTGTATGCGTATATTATACTGGTGATTAAATGAAATGGAGCACGATCAAAGTTCCTGAAATTATAAAGCAGAAAATTGCCTTTCAGGCTAAGTTAGAAGAAGTACCTATGCATGTCATAGTAGAAAAGGCTTTTAATGTTTATATGGCCCAAATGAGAGATGTCGGAGGACAGCCATTCTTAAAGGGAAAGAGGCACTCTAGGGGAATGTGGTATGCATGGAGATTAATGCTATCTTATGCTGAATATAGGATTGCTATAAAAAACGATTTAGAAGACTTAAAACGATATAGGGAGTCCTTCCTGAGGAACATTAGACTACTGAGAGAACGAATGAAAATAGTTACCCCTGAGGAGCAAGAAAAGATTTTACAATTCATGGACTTATACGAGAAGACAAAATTAAACAAATATTTATTCCCCTTAAACGATATTGTTCGGGACATTTTCTTCCGTTGTTTAAAATGAATCTACCTGATATCATACTCCTCAAAAACAGCCCTTAGTTTTTCGCAAACCCTTTCCCAAGAATACTCTACCTGTATTGCCTTCTTCTTACACTCGAATATATCCTTGAAACTCTCCAGATGGTTTAGCACTACTATCATTTTCTTATACAGGTCTCGTGAGGACGGCCTACACCCAAGTCCCACATGTATTGGGTTGTCCTTAAAGACTTTTTCAAACGTCTCTATCTCTATGGGTATCGGGAAGTTTATGTAGTCTATGAACGCCCCCCATCTAGGTACAAAAGTGATCAATCCCCTAGCTAGGGCCTCGATAGCGTTTACCTCAAACCCTCCCCCTCTAGAGGGCACTAAGCAAATATCACACATATCATAAAGGGCCACTAGCTCCCTCTCAGGTAACCATCTCGAAACTTCGTAAAGTTTCAACCTTCGTAGTAAGGCCATATATGGGTCTTCTATTCTCCCTCGCTTTACTACCAAGTAAACATTATCGTACTTTTTCTGTATCTCCCTCATAACCCGATAGACTATGTCCGCCCCCTTACGAAATCCCGAGTGCCAAAGGAAGTATAGGACATAGATGAGGTGCTTGTCCTCCTTAATGTCCTTAAGCTCCTTCAGCTCCTCATCAGTAGGCTCTACTTTACTACCCGTAAATACGGGAGATATACCGTGAGGCACAACCTCAACAGCACTCTTCACACCAGAAGAGACAAAAGCATACTTAGCAAAAGTAGAAGGGACTATGATCAAATCACACTTATTAGCAAAGTCTACCGCTTTATTACTTATACGATCCGTATCGGCCACTTCAAAGCACACAAGAGTATCACACTTAGACCGAACTGATGTTAAAACATTATATCGCAATTTAGTAATCTCGAAGAGAGGGTGCAAAATAATAGTATCAGTATGCTTCATATTGTTCAGCTTATCTACCTCTTTCTCATCGAGTTCATTAATCTTATAGTGATTCCTGAGGTACTGAATATGTTTCTGGGCAATAACAGTAAATGAAACAGTATGCCACTTCGGATATACATAGATAATCATAAGCTATCCCTCCATACCCTCAGGAGGCTTGAAATAGATTTTAGCCTCGATACGGACGTAGTCCTTAGTAACCTCTTGTGAAGTCTCGATCGTGTAGTCGGTAAGATAGCCTGTAATGTACCTTAATGCTCTTCTTGCAATATTCAAGGCTTCTAACTTTCGTTTCCTGAGTTCTTCCTCGTAAAGTATTTTATTAATAATCTGTTCATCAGTCTCCTTAGCTACCCCCTCAATAGCAATAACATTTGTATAATTATCGTGTAACACCATACTATCCCCCAACCATATACTTACTATATAGTAAGTATATAGTTAGTGATCTTGGATTTATTTATTTTTGTACTCTTTAAGCACGTATGCCATATCGAACACATGATAAAAGGGTAAGGAACTACGACCTTGCAGTAATACCTGATGTAGTAAGGAGCAAATTCGAGGCTAGAAAGAGTGCTATGGTAGACGACCAAAAGCAATACCAAAGCCTATTAACCGACATGGAGATTAAGGTAAGAGGGATACTCGATAGTCATGGAATATTCGGCAACTTCAGAATTCCCTATCTGAACTTCGCAAGGGCACTATTTAGAGCAAAAGGTCGCAACTCAGGGTTAGCTCTACGCAAGTACGCTACTTGCGAGAAAGCCAAGTTCGTAGAAGCTGGACTAGACCCAGTAATATTAGATGAAATAATACAGGCAGTAATAGGTGCAGTTGCTTACTAAACGTCCTAAATACTACTACGGGTAATGAACACGGTAAAGCGTACTTAACTTGAGTTATTTTTTTATTTTCGATTTCTAATTCATTACGTGTGAGAAGATGGTAATATTATTTAGTCCCTTTATTGCCACATCCGTAATGAACCAAGTCCATTTAATAAGGAGGGCTATAGAGGAAAAGGATAGAGTAGTAGTCCTGAAGAACTATATAACCTTGAGAGACGCACGAAATAGGGATGTAGAGGCCATTCTGTGGTTCAAGTTGGCCCTTCCTGAGATGTTGCATGAGTTAGCCTATGTCTATCTGATGACGCCCAAGCCAAAGGCCATATATGTAACGATAGAGGGAGTCCCAATACTCTCACCACATATAGATGATAACCTAATGCGTCTAGATATCATTGCCAACTCGTTCTTTACAAAGGAGTGCCTTACAAGCGTGGGGATGAGGGTAATAGACGTAGTACACCATGCTATAGACTATGAACTGTGCAAGAAGATCTATGAGAAAAAGGAGGCAATGAAAAAGGTTCTACATGAGAAGTACAAGGATAAATGCATATTACTAGTAAACGCTAGGAACGATCCTAGGAAGGGATTTCCATTATTGGTAAAGGCACTAGACATGGTGAACCAAACACATCACGGCAAGTTCAAGGTAATCATACACACGGACAAGATGCCCCCTGAGCTACAAAGAAAACCATATGTAGTAACATTATCGAAGTTCGGAGCACTACCATACATAAACGTGTTACGATTAATGGCTAGTGTAGACTATCTGATATTCCCCTCGGTATGCGAGGGATTTGGCCTTCCCGTCCTAGAGGCTAACGCAATAGGGACGCCAGTAATACACGCATGGTTTCCACCATTATCAGAATTCTCCTCAAAGGAGTTCAACTTCGTGTTCAACTACTTCGAGAGAAAGCTCGTAAGGCCTCAATCAGGGCAATATTGGGTATTTCATTTATATGATCCCGAATGGTTAGCGGACATGATAAAGTATGCGATAGATACCTATTTTGAGTCCCGAGAAGAATATGAGAATTACTGTGCTCAGGCCCACGAGCATGCCGAGAAATGGGACTATCGCAAAAAGTATATTGCCCTTTTGAGACACCTACACATTAAATAATGGGGAGGGGTTTATGGCCGATATAGGAAAGTGGGTAAGGAAGTACCAATGGGCCTTGGGCACACCAGAAAACATCCCACTAGTCTATTATAGGTGGAAAGCGATTCTTCCAAGGATTTACCAGAGCATAGGGTTTAATATTGCTTTCAGGTTTCTTTTAGACCTCTTCCTAACTTTCAATTTGCACTTTGAGCCTAACCTTATGGAACAGTCCCCTCCAAACTTCTTTAATTACACGACAATACCGATTAAGAAGGTTCAAAAGCTTGTTGTTGGCAGAACCAAGTATGGGGAGGGGATAGTAGACCCTCCCGAGATAGGCGTAACACATCTAGAACGTGTAGTCTGGACTGCAAGATACAAATCCACAGATAAAGCCTACGGTATAGAGAGACACTTCGGCTCGCAATTACTATTCCATCTTAATACTCTAAAGGACTACATGGTAAAGTATGGTGTAAGGGATAAATATACTGAAGCCATGTTCGAGACATTATCACTTGTCGAAGGGAAGATTATTAGGGCAGCGTATGTAGGCTTCGCTGTAGTGGACATATCAAAAGTCCTCCCGAAAAGATCTTCAAAAACTACCTTCAACATACGTAATCCTAGGGACTGGAAGACCTATGACACCCTAAAGACCGTAAATGTGTATGAGTGCCATGTGAACTATGCAAGAGTGGGATATGCCCGTGTATCTCCTACAGGCCCATTCCTGAAGAAAGAGCTTACACAATATCTGAAAAAAGAGCTTGCCCAAGAGCTGTACAACCGCATAAAAGAGTTCAAAGAGCGTGTAAAACCAGAGTGGCAAGCCACCTTCTTCCTCCAAAGAGTGGATAAGTTCCACTACAAAGGCTCTGGGCATGTAGCTATACTTGGCAGGATATATAAAGACGTAAAGCAGATCTTGGATAGGCACGGTATCTTCGGCTCTGTGAAAATGGCCTACTATTCGTTTGCAAGGGAATTATATTACTTCAAATATAAGGGGCATAAAAAGTGGAAGTATTGGAAGGGGGTATTGTCCGAGGAGGATATCAAGAAGAAATATATTAATATGGGATGTGATCCTACAATAATTGAAGAAATATCTAGAATCGTGTAGGAGTGGTGAATATGTCTTCCTCTTCTAAACGAAGAAGAAGGACAACTAAGAAAGAAGAAAAGGAAGAAAGAGTTTCCATATACCAAAAACCAGAAACCATATCTCCCGAACAAGCACGCTTACAGGCCCTCATGCAACAACTAATAAATGAGGCTACTGCCCTCGTCATAAAGGTAGCTACCGTAGATTGCAACCACAAGGAAGATTGCCCTGTTTACAAGGCGGGTAGAAATATAGCTAAGATAATAGATGAG
>QMWW01000080.1 GCA_003661825.1 Thermoprotei archaeon | reverse complement strand
GCTTAGTAGAGAAGGATTAGTAGCAGTAGCTGTCTATATCGCTACTAGCGCGATCGCACTATACGTGAATCCATACATACTCTCGATACCCATAGCTTCTCTCATACTAGTACACTTGGTTCACGTTTATAGGGGGAGAGGAAGAGCTAGACAAGCCGTTAAAGGCTTCATAGCATCGGTGATGCTCTTCGAGGCTCCAGCACTATTGTATAGGTTATCGGTACTAGCCGGGCTAGAGCCTACAATACTTAAGCCCTTGGTCTACTACGAGAGAGTACTATGGTCAACACTATGGATCGCCGCGCCTCTATCGATTACTCTAGCATTCATTGATTACGCAAGGAAGAGCGTGAGTAATAAAACGCTTGGTAACTATACGCTACGCTCTACTACAGCGGCTAAACGGCTAAGGGAAGAATTATACATAGTAGCCGGGCTGGTACTGGCATTTGCTATCGGGTACTTAGGATACCTACCAACAGTTAACCCGGTGAAAGCTCCTCTCAACGTTGACTGGGTATACTACTATAACTGGCTAGAGAAGCTAATTAACGCAGAGAACCCAGTAGCTACTTCTCTAGTAGTTGCTGGTGATAGGCCTTTCTACGTAGTGTTTCTCTATACCCTACTGCTAGTACTTCGCATAGACCCATGGGTTCTCTCCGTATACCACAACATACTACTATTCGAGATCTACACGCTAGCGAGCTATTTCATGGCTAGAGAAGTACTTGGAAGACAAGTAGCCAAATACGTTGCGCTACTAGCTCCAGCTACTCCTCATATAGCGAGTTTTCTATATGGAGGCTTTCAAGCAAATCTACTCACAGTATCACTAGTATACGTGCTGATAGGACTGATCGCTGGCCGTGGTAAGAGTAGGGGTAGGCTTGTAGCAGCTATCCTATTGTCCAGCGCTGTAGCAGGTATGCATGTATGGACTTGGATCCAGTTCTCATTACTAACCCTGCTATACATAGCGATCTCAATAACTCTACACATAGTTAAGCGCAGCAATAAGCTAGGGATAGGAGATCTACGCAGTACCCTATCGATACCAGTAGTATGCTTAGCGGCTGGAGCTATAACATACAGTATCCTCCGCTTATACCCGGATAACCAGAGGATAGCGGGGTTCGAGAGCTCTATAGGTAGGCTTGGAGCCACTATTCTAGCAGAAGCACTTAACCCTGCGAAAATGCACGATAATATCCAGTTCTATCACGTAGTCTATACTGGCGGGTCTCTCAACAACCCCTTCTACTGGATACTCTACGTACTAGGAGCTACTACGCTTAACCCCGGCTACGCATTGCTAGCTTACACGGTTGCACCAGCTCTCCTCGCACTAGCAATGTACAGCTACAACCCTGTATTCGCCTATAGAGTAGAGCTTAATACCCCTACGCACTTAATTGTTGCATGGTGTATCTCTTCGCTAACACGTACTGAGAGGATCCTAGTACTGCTATCGCTCTATAGCATATCCCTAGGCAAAATCCTATCATTCATCCCCACTACCTAGATCGAGGAGCAAAGTAGGCTTCTCTAAACCGTGGCGAAGAACTAGGTTACAAAGCTCTAGTCCTCAGCCTTTCTCTCCTGGGCTTTCCTCTCGGACCTAAAGATAGATACAATCTGTAGAATAACTCCTGCAACCAAATTATAGTATGCTGCTTCTGCCAGCTTACTAGCTAGATCCTCGTTACCGAGAGCTAGCTCTATAGCTGAGAGAATCAAGAGAGCCATGAAAGCAACTATACATGGAGCACCGAGATTCTCTTCTATGTAGCTCATTGCTTTTTTCCATAGCTTTCTTAGACTCCTCATAAACACCTGTAGAACCCCATACATCCTCTAACTTATCCCTGCTTCTAAACTATCTCTTAGGCTTCTGCGTTAAAGTATCTATACAGTGTAATCTGTTATTTATTATCATGGTATTGAGCGCTTGAAAACTACTGAGAAGAAGAGCTTCCATGCGTTAACGTAGATATAGCTATTTTAAGTACTTGTTTAAGCTCGCTAAGAGACGCTATCTGTGTACATACTATGATGAACGATGCTGGAATCGCGAGAGCAGCTACCAGTAGCTCGTTAGCGTGTATTGTGTAGGAAACAAGAGCGATAGCTAGGTGGAGTAGCCAGAGCTTTACCAGCATAGATAGGGATCCAGGTAAGTGTTTTACAGCGATAGGAAAAGCTATTAGATTAGCTAGGAGAAAAGCTATAGAAACCCCCTCAATTCCATAGAGTTTAGCGAGCATCGGAGTAAGAGATACCAGTACGGTAAGCCTAGCTAGACCTATTACTGCAATAGAGCCTATAGACTTCTCTCTATTCAGCTTCATTATCGCAGCTGATACCGCTGCTAGAGCGGTAAGAGATAGAATTAATATCCTCAACGCATCTGCTCCTTCTGCAAGCTCCGTATTTATGGCTAAGAGCACGATCCTGGGAGCAGCCAGGACTAGAGCTATAAGCGGGGTAGCTAGGGCTAAGCCTATTCTCAGGCTCTCCGCGAAAGGCTCGACTCCCCTACGCGTCCCTATAGAGAGAGCAGCACTTAGCAGCGAGCCAGAAACGGTTGATATAGCTATAGTTATCATCATAGATATGTATAGAGTCCCTGTTAGAACCGCTTCTCCCACGAAGTAGGCGAAGATGTATACGCTAAGCATTGTTAGCAATTGCGCTGAGAATACAAATGGATAGTTTGACAGCGATAGAGAAGCAACTGATCTAACATCATCAGTAGTGACATGCAACCCCCCGGTGGCAATAGACCTATAGATGGAGAGGAACGCAGTAATAGATGCTAGTAGTGGGTAAGCTATATATCCGTAGACTATAGCCTGAGCCTTAAACCCAGTGATCGCTAGTATAGCACCGATACAGAGCTTAGCGATCGAACCAGCTAATACTGCTTTAAAGTACTCCTTGAACATACCAAACCCTATTAGCGAAGATATCATCGGTACTGATAGTACTGTGATAAGCGCTAGCATAGAAGCTGGGAAGCTGAGCTCACTAGACCCTATGCTAAATGCGAGGATAGCTGAAAGAGCAAATGCTACGATACTTAGTACAGAGGCTAGCACCGCTGATGCTATGAATGCTCTAGTTCCCTTCGCGGCTACTTCTCTCACAACAGCGATATTTAACCCCGCTGATGCCATCGTAGATGCGATGACCGATGAACTCACAGCAGCTGAAGCTATCCCAACATTCTCCACACCGACTAGTAGCGTGGCTATAAGCCAGAACATGAATCCCGATGCGGATACAACAACGCTGCCAAGGAATATCCACACGCCCCCCGCAATAGTATCTTCTACATACTTCTCCACGGCTCTAGCCTCCATTATGCCGTGCTGTTTACAGCATAGTGTAGTATTACATGACTGGTAAAGGCTTCGGGTAGAGGCTTAACGGTTGCAGAGCTTTATAGTATTATACGGGTTTAACCAATAAATTTACGTATAGGCAGATCGTGCTTCATGTGTATAGGGAATAAGAGGCTTTCGCTACTAGGTGGTTTATTTGGGAAGCCATATTAACGTAGTCTATAGCGATGAGCACTGGCTTCACAGCGATCCCGGGGGTACGCATCCTGAGAATCCAAATCGCTTAGAAGAAGCTTTAGCTACACTCAAAAGCTCTACTGTATGGAGTACTACTAGGCTTTACTACGAGGAATCTCTAGACGAATCCGTGCTTCTACTTGTACACGATAGAGAATACGTTGAATGGATTAAGAGGGAATGCAGTCGTGGGTTCCACTACATAGATTCAGACACCTATGTTACTAGACACACGTATAGGGTTGCTGCAAGATACTCTACCCTAGCATACATAGCTACTCATAAAGGCTTTGAAGAAAAAGAGATGTGGATCCTGCTGCCTAGACCTCCTGGACACCATGCTGGTAGAAGAGGGGTGGCACTAGGAGCGCCTACACAGGGATTCTGTATATTTAACCACTCAGCTGTCGCTGCCAAGTCTCTACTAGAAAAGACCAGGAAAGTCCTTGTAATAGATTTCGATGCACACCATGGAAATGGTACTCAAGAGATTTTCTGGAATGAACCACACGTAATACACGTAGATATACATCAGCATGGAATATATCCTGGCACTGGCTGGGTTTCTGATTCAGGATCTGGTGAAGCAGTAGGTACTAAGATCAACATCCCGTTACCCCCATATGCTGGCGATGAGGTGTATGTATGGGTTCTAGAGAAAATAGTTAAGCCTCTAAACAAGCAATACAGCTTTGAAGCAGTAGTTGTATCAGCGGGTTTCGACTCATATGCTGGTGATCCATTAACGCAACTAAACGTTACAGAAGCCGCGTATGAGGCCATTGCTTTATACCTATACGAGCTGTTCAAGGAGAAAAGAGTTAGAACCATCATATCTATCTTGGAAGGAGGCTATGGAAGAGGGTTAAGAGAGGGGTTTAAAGCATACGTAGAAGCCCTAGCCGGGAAAAGAGCTAAGAGGAGAATTAAAGGAAAACCTCCAAGCAGTAGAGTCTATAGAGAGCTTAGAGAAGTGCTCTCAAAGTACCACGGAATAGAGCTATAGGCTACGCTTTCCTAAAGAACGCTTTTAAACTCGGAGCAGAATATTATTCTCATGAAAACTTCCTATTAGGTGTATTGCCGTGAAAGTTCTACACGAATTTGTCCCTACAAGAAAGTTCCTTAAAATGGCTGAAGAAACGGTTGATCTAGTAGATGGGTGGAACATAACCGATAGCGCGGCTGGCATGCCTGCTCCAAGCGGTACAGCTGTTGGATGTGTACTTAAAACTAAGTATCCAGACAAGGTAGCTATACCGATATTCATACTAAACTATAAGGGACCTGTTGAAGTAGGTGCTCTAGCGCTAGCTGCAGATGCTGTAGGATTAGAAGGCCTAGTTCTAACGTTCGGTGATGACCCCAAATACGGTGATCCCCTAGCACCTAAATACTGGAAGTCCTCTGAGGATGTACGCGATTTCCTTAGGAATGAAGTAAAGCTTAAGAAGGTAAAGCTTGGATGCCTCTTATCTCCCTCGCCGTGGAGAGCAAGATACGGTAAGAAGAGGTTCGGACCCGAGGACATGGTTAACCGTGTTAAGACTGGCTGGGATTTCGCGTTTTTCATGAGGCTAACGGATGAAACCTACCCTATACTGGAGAAAGTAGCTGGAGAGCTCAAGAAGATGAACGTACCGATATACGCTTACTTCTTAGTAGAAACACCGAAAAATGCGGAGATCTTGAAGAAAATAGGGTGGAAACCCACTACTACTATGGAGAAAGCAGAAGAGTTCGCTGCAAAACTCGATGGATTAGTAGACGGGATTATAGCTACGTGTGCGGGAGACTTCGAAGGAGATAAGGAACTCCTCAAGAAGTTACAAAAAGTTAGAACATAGCCTACCTCACTATCAGTAATCTGCGTAGAAACCTAGTAGGAGTTTTTTCTAACTAATCCCTTGTGTATAGCTGTAGCAACAAGCACCCCAGATACACCAATACCCTTGAGC
>QMWW01000079.1 GCA_003661825.1 Thermoprotei archaeon | reverse complement strand
GGGCCTATTCAGGACACTGAGATCAGAGCGGTTGGTAGAGATATAGTGCTTGGAACTATTCCTGGGGTAGTAGCTTTTGTAGGCTGTGCTAACTGGCCAGATGGAGCACAAGAAGTAGCTGAGATGGCTAGAGAGTTCGCTTCTAGGAGATATATAGTAACAGCTTCAGGCTGTTCAGCAATGGCTATATCCATGTATAAGAACGAAGAAGGAAAAACTCCTTACGAGGAGTTCTCTGGAGTATTTGAAGCAGGGGGGTTAGTTAACGTTGGTTCGTGTGTAGCTAATGCTCACATATCTGATGCAGCAATAAAGATAGCGAATATCTTCGCAAAGATACCCCTAAGAGCAAACTATGCAGAAGTAGCTGACTATATACTGAACAGAGTAGGGGCCGTGGGTGTGGCATGGGGGGCTATGAGCCAGAAGGCGGCCGCTATAGCTTCAGGTTTCTGGCGCCTTGGAATACCAGTAGTTGTCGGCCCTCACGGACTAAAGTACAGGAGAATGCTTCTAGGCGATAAATATAACGAGAAAGAATGGTATGTATACGATGCTATGAGTGGTGAGAGAGTATACGGAGGACCAGCCCCCGAGCACCTGTTCTACGCAGCTGAGTCTGTGGAGGAGGCTATGGTTGCTATAGCTAAGTTGTGTATAAGGCCTGCAGACACACCCCAGGGTAGAGCGATCAAGCTAACCAACTACATCTCGCTTTACAAGAAATACTATGGTGACGATAAGTTACCACCAGACATACATCTATACATTAGAACAGAGTCAGACGTACCACTAGTTTACAGAGACGAAGTACTCAGCTACCTGAAAGAAGTAGGATGGAAAGAAAAACCAGTTGTTCCTAATCCAACGCTCCTCCCAGAGGTCGTTGAGAAATATAGAGCTAGGAGAAGTGGGTGAGTAGGCTATGGGTATAGAGTACTGGCTTTGGGGCGATATACCTCCGGGTCCGATAAAGGCTACTGTTATGTCAAATGTTGATAGTTTAGCAAAGACCATCATGAGATACAAGAACCCAGTTCTACTGGTGGGTTCGCAGATAGCCAAGATCGAGGAGAGCACCGGGGAGAGCATTGTTGAGAAAATAGCTGAGCTCGCTGCCGCGATAAATGCTGATATAGTAACTACTAGTTCTAGAGTTGTCAGAGAGCTAGATTCATCAGGCTATAGAAAGTATTGGATTAAGCCTCCGTTAGAAGCTGTTAAAGAAGTAGCAGCTTCAAATAGCTATGACCTAGTAATAGTTATTGGCTTCCAGTACGCTTATGCGTGGCTACTGCTAAACTACCTAAAACACTATGTTCCACACATAAAAACCCTATCAATAGAACCCTATGCTCAACCTAATGCCACATGGACTATGCCTTCACTACCGCTTCGAGTATGGTATAAGAACTTATGCAAACTTATAGAGAAGATTAGAGAGCATATAAAAAAGTTAAATTAGATTTTCAGCTTATAGCTACTACCCAATATGAGGTGTAATTAATGAATAAGAAAGCCGATGTTAAGATCCTATCACCAGTTGAAATTCCGGAGACGGTGTCGGTGAAAATATTTAAAGCTCCACCTCCTCCACCAAAAGGTCCTTTCACGGATATACCAGTAGATGTAGGGCCACAGTATGAAGGGCAAAGGGTTAGAAAGAACGACATGTACGTGGAACTAGGCGGACCAAAGGTTAAGTACAAATTTGAGCTATTTAGGGTGAAAAAACCCGAAGAAATAGAAGATGGTAGGATAATCGTTATAGGTAAAGACCTTGACGAGCTAGAAGAAGGAGGTCGTTATCCATATGCTGTAATAATTGAGGCATCTGGAGAGAAGCTAGAGGAAGAAGCCGAAGGAGTTCTAGAGAGGAGAATACACGAGTTCAGCAACTATGTACAAGGATATATGCACTTAAACCAAAGATACGACATATGGCTTAGAGTGAGCAAGAGATCCTATGCTAAAGGTCTTAACTCGTTCAAGTATATAGGGACAGCACTATATAGACTGTTCAAGTCAGCGTTTCCAGTAATAGAGAAGATGCAGATAATATTCATAACTGAGCCTAGCGTTGTTGAAGCGCTACATGAGCAAGCAATGAAGGTTTATGAAGAGAGGGATCGCAGAGCGCTTGGTTTAAGAGATGAAGACGTTGATACATTCTATGCATGCAAGCTCTGTCAATCATTTGCACCTACACATGTATGCATAATTACGCCTGAAAGACCTGCGAACTGCGGAGCTATATCATGGGTTGATGCAAGAGTAGCAGCTCTTATAGATCCTAAGGGTCCAATACAGCCTGTTCCTAAGGGAGAACTAGTAGATCCCGTAAAAGGCGAATATACCGGCGTAAACGAATCTGTTAAAAAGCTATCGAACGGTGCTGTTCAGAGGATATGCTTATACTCAGCCTTTGAATACACACATACTTCTTGTGGATGTTTCGAAGTAGCCTCTTTCTACATACCAGAACTAGATGCTCTGGGATTAGTTCATAGAGGATACACTGGTCCTACACCTATAGGGGTAAAGTTTAGCCAAATAGCTGATTCTGTAGGAGGAGGAAAGCAAGTTCCAGGATTTCACGGACTAGGAATACTGTACCTGCGGAGCCGAAAGTTCTTGCAGGCAGACGGTGGATGGAAGAGGATAGTATGGATGCCGTCGGAGCTGAAGAGCAGAATAGAAGACGCTATACCGCCGGAGCTTAAAGATAAGATAGCTACAGAGAAAGAAGCAGAATCGCTGGAGGATCTAAAGAAGTTCGTGATCGAAAAAGGGCATCCAGTGGCTGAGAAGCTAAAGGAGGAGAAAAAAGAGGAGGAAACAGTGCCACGCAAAGAAGAGGAAGAAGCTAAACCTAGAGAAGCTATTTTACAGCCAGTACAGGCTCAACCCCAGCCAGTAGCAACTGTGCAGGGAGCCTCCGCCGGAGTACAGGCTATCACTATTCCAGGGCCTGGGGGGATAACGGTTTCCGTAACCATACCTACACAAACGCAAAAAGGCCCTACTACCACTGTGCTCTTAAAAGGCGTTAAGATCAAGATCGAGAAGCTTGTGATCAAACAAGCTAAAGAAAAGTGACGGGTGACTTGGCACCATGGCTTCTCCTAGTAAGAGAGAAGATAGAGATGAGAGGGAAGTTAGAGATCAAGCAGCTATATACGGGCTTTTAGCTAAAATAGCTGAGGCTCTCTCAAAGGGCGTAGTAGAGCTCTACAATATCGAAATAGAAGCCGATGAAATAGAGCTAGCACTTCCACAGGCAGGGCCAGGAGCGTTCCCTATACCAGTTTTAGTTACTCCTCGCAAAGAAGTTGGGAAAAAGCCCGAGGTTCAGGCAGCAGCTGCAGTTGCTAAAACAGTCGAGGTTGTTGCTAAGAAGATAGTCGAGCTAGCTAAAGTAGCTTTCGAAGAACCTGCACCCAAGTATACTGGAAAAGTAGTCGAGGTTAAAATGGGAGCCACTAGGAAAGAAGGAGGTACTAGAGACACAGTAATAGTAATTGGAGGACATACCGTTCCTCCGTACTACTATTTACGTGGATATAATCCTCCGCATCCACCAGCCTTTGGCGGCGACGTATTTGATATAAGGATAGGATTACCCAGAGCGGTAAAGAAGGCCTTTGGCGACGTTCTCGATAACCCAGTTGAGTGGGCTAGGCTATGGGTTGAGAAGTACGGAGCTGAAGCTATAGACATACACCTAGTGGGTACTGACCCGCAGATCAAGGACCTACCGCCAGAAGCTGCTGTTAAGACCGTAGACAATATACTGCAGGCCGTCAAAGTGCCTATAGTAGTAGGAGGTAGTGGCAACCCAGAGAAGGATCCAGCTGTCTTCAGAAAAGTCCTTGAAGCATTCCCAAGCGAAGGCTTAGTCATCAATAGCTTAAACCTTGATATGAAACTCGAAGACATATGTCCACATATCAGTAAAACAAATTCAGCTGTGATCAACTTCTCACCCATGGACCTAGATAAAGCTGAGGAGATAAACAGGAAAACCTATGACTGGATCCCTAGAGAGAGGATAATACTGGATCTAAACATCGGAGGGATAGGGTATGGAACAGAATACGGATTCACAGCTATGGAGAGAGCCAGGTTATCAGCACTTATGGGGAATGAGCTATTACAGCACCCATTTAACGTAGGAGCGGCTAATGCGTGGGGCGCTAGAGAAGCATGGATAGCTATGGATCCATACTGGGGACCCAAGGAAATCAGGGGCCCTCTATGGGAAGCCTTAACCTGTATCATATGCTTACTGGCAGGGGCAGACTACTACATGATATTACATCCGCTTACCGTCAAGATCATAAAAGCTATAAGAGAGTACTTATTCGCAGAACCTAAGCCTAAGGATCCGGAGAAAGCTCTAAATTGGCTCTCTTCAAAGCTCCCGGTGATATGAATGCCGTGGCAACCTCCAAACCCAATCCAGCTGTACAAGCTACTACCCGGAACTAACTGTGGTAAATGCGGGGAACCTAACTGTATGGCATTTGCTATTAAACTAGTGAACTTCGAGGCAGAACTAGAAGGCTGTACACCACTATTAGAAGAGCCTAAATTTAAGCAGAACTACGAAAAACTACGAGAAATGCTAGCTCCGCCAGTAAAGGAGGTAGTACAAAAGAGCCCGAAGAGAACTGTAAAAATAGGTGGAAAGTACGTTCTATACAGACATGAGCTCAGATACATGAATCCAACCGCTATAGCGATCGATATTGACGACTCAATGAGTAAGGATGAGATCCTGAAGAGACTAGAAATGATCGAGAACTTTGAGTATGAATATGTAGGTCAAAAGCTAAAGCTTGATTTGGTGGCAATAAGGTCTACTTCAAACGACCCTGTTCAATACGCTAAGACGGTTCAAGTAGTTGCAGAGAACTCCGATCTCCCAATAGTACTGTGCTCGCTGAACCCCTCTATCGTAGAGGCTGGGCTAAACATACTCACAGAAGATTACAGGCCACTAGTATATGCTGCAACTCCGGATAACTGGAGGGTTATGGCTGAGCTTGCTAAGAAGTTTAACACAGCACTAGCGGTATCAAGCCCCGGAGACCTTGACCAGCTAGTTTCGCTCTCAAAAACCTTGAGCGAAAGCTTGGGAGTAGAGGATCTAGCACTAGATCCTGGATGTTTCGTAGGCCCCGGCGGACTAGCATATACTATTAAAGCATTCAGCTGGCTCAGATATAAGGCTACATACGACCTGTGGAAGCTAGTAAGGTATCCATTGATAGGAACTCCTATATCTGTATGGACTAGCCTTGAAGGAGAACTAATGGATAAGATGCTGTGGGAAGCAATTGTATCCACAATACTAATGACTAGATACGCCGATCTACTTATACTACACTCTCTGGAGGGATGGGTTCTCTTACCACTAGTTATGTGGAGATTCCAGCTATATACCGATCCAAGGAAGCCTGTAGCCGTTCCAGCTGGTTTAAGAGAGATAGGGAAACCAGACGAAAACTCTCCAGTCATAGTTACAAGCAACTATGCCTTAACATACAGCATTGTATCCAGCGAT
>QMWW01000078.1 GCA_003661825.1 Thermoprotei archaeon | reverse complement strand
TCATACGACTGAGGGATCTGCTTAGAGATAGGTTCTTTCTGCTACTCATCCTCGCTTTTGGGCTGGACATGCTTGTAAAGGTCTGGAGCGGTACAATCCCGATATACCTCAGAAGCACTGGGTTCACAGCTGTCGAGTACGGATTGACGATGGGACTGGCTTCGCTTGCTGTAGCTATAGGAGCACTTGCCTCGGGGGGGTATGGTGGATAGGCTAGGACCTCGATACGCCTCAACGTTAGGATGGCTCTTCGCAACCATGGTATCGATGCTCTTCGTCTATAGACCCCCGCTATCGCTACTAATGCTCTTCCTATGGAAAGTCGTCGGGTTGCTGCCTAGAGCTGTTCCACCAGTTGTAATAGCAAGGAAGTACAGAGATGCTAGAGCCTCAGTACTATCAGCCTTCAACGCCGCGCTGACACTGATCTCACTTGCAGGACCAACAATCATAGGCATAGTAGCTTCCACGGATCCCGCACTACCATCCATACTTAGAGCAACGACCTTGCTGATCCCTATAGTCATCATCTGAATAGGCGTATCGAAAACAGAGAATTTCTGACATAGGTACTGAAGGAAGAAATTTTGTAGTTACTCCTAAAATTATTAATTTGAGAATCTTCACTCCTTAGTCCAAAGCTCGGAGAAGGCTTGGAGCACAGTATTCTGATCAGAGGTTATACTGTACAAAGAGACTTGCTTGATGGAGCTTGACACATCCTCTTTTATCCTTGTTTGTACTACATATAGTGGAGGATATGGGTATGTGTAGCTATGTGACTGTGATTCCGAGGAAGTTTGTTCTTGATAACGGAGATGTTGTTGTGCTTACAGCGCGCGATGTAGAGGAGAGGCTTGTGAAGGATACGTTGTTTAGGCTGTGGGTCCCCGATGTTGAGAAGATATATCGGTATCTCATCGATGTGCAGGGCTTCGAACATACCATCCCTTCTGTTCCTAAGGGTGAGAGGTATAGCTTGAGGAAGGTTCTAAGCGATTTCTGGTGCTTCATCTGAGGCTCTATGATGATGGTTCACAGATGCTGAAGTCGAGGTTAGGAGGGAGTACATAGAGCATCTTACTTCAAGAAGGCTAAACGTTGTCTACGAAGCTTTTGAATTCTATAGAGGTGCCTATGACAAGCTCCATCTATGGTATGTTCCTGCTGGAAGATGGGTGGTTAGGATTATTGATCATCTCAACGTTAAGCTTCGCGAACCGGATGCACTAGCCCCTTGGAAACCCATAGTTCTTGGAATAGTCGTAGCAGGTCTGTTTGCATATGCGTTGTTGAGGTTCGAGAAGGGTGGTAGGCGATGAGCCTAAACGCTAGAGTAGAAGAGCTTGAGAAGAGGTTTCAAGAAGCTCTGGAGTACCTCAAGAAAGGAGATGCTGTACAAGCAGCCGAGAAGCTGTACAAAGTTGCTGAGAACACTATAAAGATTCTATCCGAGATCAACAGATTACCAGAGTACGAGAAAGCTAAACAGGAAGGACCGTGGTGGACCAAACTGCTTGATAGAGCAGCTAGAAGGCTTAGAGATATCTACGGAGAAGAGTTGCGAGATGCTTGGACAACAGCATACAAATTTCATCAAAGAGGTTTCCACGAAGAACAGCTCACAGCAGAGGATATAATGGAAGAAGTCTACAAGATAGAAGACCTGCTGAAAATAGCAGAGAAAGCAATTAAGGAAAGCATACAAAGCTAATCTTCAATAGATTCAACGTGAATGAAGATTTTGTTTAGCTAGTTTATCGATGTCTTCTGGATATCTTTAGAGAATGCACCATGTAGATAGGGTCCAAATCTCTATACCTCTAACCATCTTCGCTAGGACAAGGATTAAGTATGGCCCAGAGTGGGTTTTAAATCATAAATAGAATAAAGTAAGATAAAGTAAGAAGTGATGGAATCGGTGAGAAATAGCCGGGATATGCAGTATGGAAACGTCCTTGTTTGACGAAAGACATCGCACTCCGCTGTGGTAAAAAGGTTGCGAAAGAATAAGATCGTATGCAACCTTTCTATTGTGTCAAAGGATATGAAGCTT
This sequence comes from Thermoprotei archaeon, assembly GCA_003661825.1. Classification (GTDB taxonomy): domain Archaea; phylum Thermoproteota; class Thermoprotei_A; order Sulfolobales; family Desulfurococcaceae; genus QMWW01. The sequence continues at coordinate 3,554 of QMWW01000078.1, read as the reverse complement.
AGTGATGTGTCTAGTGAACTATATTGTATTCTCCGAGCTCTACATTAGCGTAGCCGGATTGCAAGTTCGTGTACTTCGTTATAAAATTCTAGTAATCTTGTTGAGCCGTATACCGACACATAATCCTTAATATTTATTTATCTCAACCCGAGTTTCTCTCACTGAAAATATGAAAATACTCTTCGAGAATTCTAACTACAGACAATTCATCTGTTGTCTGCATAGTGGTTTAAACATCATTGAGGTATAGAGAGGTCGGAGAAGTCTTTAGAAGATGTTATTGTAGTCCTAGGAACTCCCTGATCTTACGGATGAGTTTGAGTACATCGCCTCTATGTGCATCGAAACTGAGTCTGCTCATGAAGTTGTGGTAGAAGTTAGCGTGCAGAGCTTCAGCACTTGAAAACAATCTTGAGTAGTCTGGATCACGTGTTTTCTCCGTTAAGTACTCTACAATTTCTCTTAGATCTCTATGCGTATAGTAGGGCAGCCCCTCCTTTTCGCCAACTACGCTTAGAAGTGCTGTTAGTGCTCCCCAGTACTTTTCACCTGCTTGTACAAGATCACCTTTGCTATACAGCTCTTCAGCTTCCCTAAGATACTTCTCGTGAAGCTTGATATAGACTTCAACTCTAACTCTAGGATCCAGATCCCTAGCAATAGACTCTACTATGATCTCCTCAATACTTTTACCCTTCCTCTTAGCAAGCTCCGTCAACAGTTCGTAGACCTCCTTAGAAACCTCGATACTTGCCAAGAGACCCCGTCACCGCACTAAATAAAGTCGTAAAGACTTATATGTACACGACCAGCAGTTCGCATAGATGATATGAAATGTCGTAGATAGCATATCATGAGAATGTCTAAATAACGTAAAGCTCTGTATAAATAATTATGCAAATGATCGAAACCATTATCAAAATATTTATTGTCATTGTCTTAGTTTTAAATACTACGTGAAGCTCCAGCTAGCTGGTAATGTTGACACTGCACCATGAGAAATACTATGGTTTTGAAATAGATGTTCTTTAGTGTTCTCTCCATTCAGCGTATCTTATCGTAAGTACCAGCATTGATATCGTATATATCGTTATCGCTGCTAGGTCGTAACGCAGGTTTTGCGGTAGTTCTATGGATATGAGTATGCGTGCTAGGTCGCTTAGTGTTGCTGTTGGTATTAGGAGAGCTATGTACATACCTATCCCTGGTACGACTGTAGCTGGATAGTATACGGGTGGAAGTATCATTAAGAGATAGTATAGAAGGTCTGCAAGTATGAAGAATCTTGCATATTCAGAAGAGCTGTTTGCTACGCCTATATATTGAGCGCTATAAACCTTTAGGGATTGTAGAATATCCAGGGTTTTCGTGCTATGGTTTTGTAGCCTAGTGCTTTGTAGACTCGTATTGCTGGAGTGTTGTCTTCGGCGACGTGGAGCAGTGCTTTGGCTCCAGACTGTATCGCGTCCTTAGTTATGGCTGATGTAACGATCTTCGCGTATCCTCTACCTCGGTATTCTGGATGTGTGAACACGTTTCCTATAGGCCACACCTCCTGCATGCAGAAGAATGCACATGCTATAGATACTAGCCTTCCATCCTTAAATAAACCGTAGTACCTACGCTTCGCTAGAAACTCCTTAGCTACCTCTCGATTTATCCTCCATCCAGCTATCCCTGCAAGCCTCAAGAACTCCTCTACATAACGACTATCCTCAGCACTCAATCTAACGACAGTCTCCATCGATGGGTACGGTTTGAAGCTCTTTTCGTCGACAACCATATCCAGATACTCCTTGACGCTGATCCCACCCTTAGACTTCAGGAAACTGGCTACGGTATCCAGCAGCTCTCTGTTGTGAACAGTCACTATGGCTTTATCATCGTACGGCGTGTTCTCTACGAGGTTCTCAGCTCCACCCCACACATGGATACACGTAGCACGCGGTCCTCTCCATATGAACAGATAGCCAACAATACCTCCTTCCAAAACCTCGAAGAAAACCTCTGTACGATCAAGCTCGTAGATAGCATCGTACATCAGATAAACGTGGGTCAGAGGATCGTTTATGTAGAGCTTCACTACCTCTTTCTAAAGATCCAGTTCAGAGAGCTTCTTGAGCATACAAACATGCCCAACCTAGGCTGTAGCTTAGTCACATACAAAGTTATATTGTGGTGTCAAAAGGAGATAAAAGAAGTCCAGGTTTCAAGAAGAGGCCGTGAATTCAAAGCTAGCTAGTGCTAGAAACTGTTATTGGTGGTTTGGAGTACTGTTTCGGATCGATGCCACGTGGCTTCTTAGCTATTATGAATCCTCTAAACTCTGTATGAAGAGCTGCAAAGTCTACGTCTTCGAAGAATATCCAGAGAAACGCAGCTATAGATGCTATGTCCCACATTTCTGAAGATCATCAAGACTCTCCTCATCGAGATCATGTCTAGGAATAGCTTTCTGAAGATATTTCTACGAACGTCATATCCGGCATCTAGGGTAACCACAACCCTGCTTTCATCAGCACGTTCTATCGACAGTCTTTGGAACCCTTTTCTAACAATATTCTCGTACACACGATCAAGATCCCTCATAAGTAACGCCGTGCGACTTCAGAACCTTGGCTAGGCTAGCTACTAGCTGAACCATTTGATACAGACCGAAGTGCGGTGCCAAGCTACTGTATATAAGCACGTTATCGACTCAGATATCCAGCTCGTGGAGTTGGCGAGCATCGATATGTAGTGTCTTGGTCTCAACTCCGAGGATCTCTCCATTAAAACTTCCTCAGCATTAGTATGAATTCTGGTTTTTGTTAAGAGGTCTTAAGCATTTCTCAAAATCTATTAGAGCTATCTTCACTGTGAATACTACTAACTTATCAAAGCTGAATACGAGATGGATTGTGAGGGACCGATATTATTGCCAGGGTTATCCGTGCTAGGTTTGAAAATGGTGTTTTGAAGCCTTTGGAGGAGCTGGGTCTTATGGATGTTTACGAGCGTGAGGTCGAAACTCATAGGAAGTCAAGGTTGTTGATACGGTTATTGAAGGAGAAGCGTATCGAGGTGCTTAACATACCGCTTAACCCGGGTTTACGGCCAGCTACTTCCTAAGTATTTATCTGAAGGATGTGATGTTGTTCTAGGGCTGGCTTGAAGACATCTATCGCTCTGCTGATAGGTGTAGCTATAGGTTTCATAGCGTTCGTTGTGATCAGCCAGGTACCTGTGGATATTCCCGTAGTATCTGAGCTTATCGGTAGGGCCACCACAGTTACGTATACGAGGACTCTGCGCGTAGTCGATACAAGGACTATCTATTCACCAACGACCGTGACCACAACTGTTACGAGAACTATCCCCAGATTCACCACACTAACACAGACTTTGACAAAGCTCTACACGCTACCTACAACAAGAGTTGAGACGTACACCACAACTGTTACCAGGACGAGGACTCTTACGAGCACAGAGGTCGTCAAGAAGGTATTGACAAGAACCCTATTCGTGTCCGTGACGAGTATACAGGAAACCACAGAAACCGTCATCAAAACCGT
>QMWW01000077.1 GCA_003661825.1 Thermoprotei archaeon | reverse complement strand
GCTGTAAGAACAACTGGTATAGCGCCTATACAGAGTACTTGCACAAGAAGAACCTGCTCTTCTAGAAAGCTCAGTAGGCTGGCATAATCCAAAGAAGCCACTAATGCTACAACAGCTTGTGGAGAGGAGTATAGGTTTTAGCAGGAATAAATGGTAGTATGTGTCTAGTAGTTTTTGGAGCATACATCTCTCGTCTACGGACAACTTCCAGCACGTCTCTCTTAGTTACAGGCCTTCTCAGGAACAGATAGCTTATCTTCTTCTCCTCTAAATCGCTAATCGCGTCCTCAAGCTCACCATAGTACACGAGCGTTAGTATCCCCTTCATGTTTAGATCAGATAGGATCCGGGAAACAACTCTCTGCTCTCTAATACCTCCACTAATACCATAGCATTCTCTTCTACTACCCACCACTATGAATGCATAGCTCTCCAGTATATCTGTACCTATCTGCCTTGCCCCATATTCACACTCAGTAACTATTAATTTCCGACTCCTAAGCTCACGTAACAATGTATTAATAGAGCCTACAATAGCTGGATACCAGGTTTTAAGCTTAACTTCATCACTAAAGTAATCAATGACTATGCACGGTGCTAACCTACATCCCAGCTCTCTCAACGCAGCCCATCTATGGTGTCCATCCAGTATAACGTACTTACGCGTACCTGGAATAGGTGCAACAATGATAGGGATATCAACAGCTTTTTCACCCACGATCTTATCGATGAGATCCCTCAACCTTCCTTCAACAAGCTCTTCATGCGGAACAAGATCATCTACTCTAATCAACATTGGTTCAACGTATTTTATGGGAACACTTACTTTCGGGGCTTTAATTATCACGCTCTTCCTACTACTCAAAACCGGCCAGCTCTTGCACGTGAATACGCTATCAGAGCCGTTGTTTAGATCCCGTAGTATCCCCAGGTACTGTTTTTTCGAAGAAATTAATCACTTTCTCGGCAATATCAATACTAGCTCTTTCTAGCGCTTCATACGTGCTAGCACCTATATGCGGAGTTAACACTACGTTCTCCAACTTAGTTAATGGGTGGTTGGGGGGTAGAGGCTCTTCTTCATAAACATCAATAGCAGCTCCCGCGATCCACCCCTCCCTAAGCGCTTTTATCAGTGCATTAGTGTCTACTACTCCACCACGTGAAGTATTTACGAGTATAGCGTTTTTCTTCATCAGTTTAAGCCTGCTCTCATTTATTAAATGCTTAGTTTTAGGTGTGAGAGGAACATGTATACTTACCACATCAGCCCCTCTTAAAAGAGAATCTAGATCTGTGTACACAGCTCCTACTTCTTCTTCGAACTCTTTAGGGCAGCGGATTACATCATAGTAGAGTATCTTCATACCAAAGCCATAGCGTGCCATTCTAGCGACAGCCCTCCCTATTCTCCCCATCCCGATAATGCCCAGGGTTTTCCCTCTTAACTCGTAGCCTATACTCTCTTTCTTCGGCCAGATCCCTCTTCTCATCATTCTATCTGCGTAGGCTATCTTCCTCAGCGCGCTCAGCATAAGCCCAATCGTTAGCTCAGCTACGCTGTTAGTTACCGCTTCGGGTGCATTAATTACTTCTATCCCTCTTTCACGCGCAGCATCAAGATCTATGTTGTCCAAGCCCACTCCAGCACGTGCTATAATCTTCAACTTTTTACCAGCATAGATGACTTTACGAGTCACTAAAGGCTTGCTCCTCACAATAAGTACTTCTGCGTCGCGTACCAAGTTTACTAGTTCTTCTTCATCGGGTTCTTCGCGGTATACCAGGCTGAACCCCCTCTTCTCCAACATCTCTATAGCCTTTCTATGGATTCTCGCAGCTACAAGAATCTTAACCATCTACATTACCCCTGGATTGTCTAAGCTTTAGATCATTGATTACCAACTTCAAGCTCTCGAAAAGCTCGTCTATGTCCTCATCCTTAATATAGCCCATATGCCCGATCCTAAACGTAGTGCTCTTGATAGGACCGTATCCTTTCGCTATCTCAAACCCTCTTTTCCTCATGTACTCATATATATCTGTGCTGCTAATGCCTGGCGGGGTTTTAACAACCGTTATAGTTGGACTATAGTATCCTGGTCGAGCAAATAGCTCTAGCCCTAACTCTACTACTCCTCTTCTTATCCTTTCTGCCCTTTCTTCATACATTTTGAGCCATCTCTCCTTACCACCCATCTTCTCCACTATCCTCATTATAACATTCAACCCGATGATCTGCGGAATAGGCGGTGTAGTGGGAGTAGACCACTCTCTTTCCAAGTACTCTTTTAGAAGTAGGAGGTCGAAGTAGTAACCACGACTAGGGATCTTCTTTGCCCTTTCAAAAACCTCGTCACTAACAGTAGCTATAGCTAGACCTGGAGGCAATCCAAATGCCTTCTGGCTGCTGGCAAAGACTATGTCAAGCCTCCATTCATCAACTTTTATTTCAGCTGCCCCCATAGCCGATACAGCATCCACGAATAGAAGCTTATCATGTTCTTTCACGACTTTAGCCAGTTCTCTCAGAGGATTGAGTACTCCAGTACTAGTTTCATTGTATGTAATGGTGATGGCTTCTACATCGGGGTTCTTTTTTAAGGCCTCATCTAGTTCTTCCGGTAAAACAGGCTCACCTAGCTCTTTTCTAAGGACTACTGCGTACCTGTTGTTTGTTTCAACTACTTCGCGGTATCTTTCACCAAAAGCCCCGATTACTGTTACCAACACCTTTCCTCCAGGAGATACTGCGTTACGTATACTGGCTTCCATAAACCCGGTTCCACTAGCTGGTATGAGTAGTATGGTTGAGTTTCTAGCTTCCAAGAAATCCTTCAACCTATCTACTGTGTCTCTGTGAAGCTTTCGATACTCCTCTGATCTATGGCTAAACATCTGAATCTTCATAGCCTCAAGTACTTCGGGAAAGCAGGCAACGGGGCCTGCTGTAAAGAGTTTAAGCTTACGAGGCCATACAAGTCGTCTTACTTCTTCCACTACGTCCATGTAGCTCCTCATAAGTATCCCCTTCTAAGAACAGGAAGGTCCCAGTCGCTCCACCTTACATCACAGCTCAGCACGTCTCTGCTCGGTCATCCCTCTCTCTATAATAATCAGAACGGGTAATTAATACGTTAAATTATTATGTAGTGTTTTGATAAAAAGCTAATAAATGATTTACGGAGTCTACACCTAGAGCTAGAGAGCAATAAGAGGCTTTAGTGTGTACTAGTTTGCAGGGGATCTACGTAAAGCTACCCAGTGGGGTATGGATTAGGGTGAAGGGCAAATTCGGTGGGATAATAGCTAGTGGTAAGAAGAGCACTCAAGCATACACGCTAGTAGCAGAGTCCATACCCGCTCTCCCCTTTAAGAGCACGCCACCTAAGAAGGAGTTCTATGTAGCCTCTACAGCGGTAACGAGATTTATATACAGACTTGTTGACGAGAAGATCCACGAGAGATCTAGGGTAGTAATAGAGTATCTTAGACCCGAGGTCTACGTAGTTAGAGTGTACAGCGGTGATGCCAAGAAGATATACAGTGTAGCGGACGAAATGGGTATTGTTAAAGGAGGTATTAGAAAACAGCGCCTTAAAGCCTAGCTATAGTGAAGCACTCTGCGCTCTACTATTATCTTTTCCCCGGCCTTCTTAATAGTGGCGTACTCTACAACTATGCGGTAACCACATACTACGCATTTATATGAAAATGTTACACGATACACACCATTACTCAGTTTCTCCGTTTCCTCTACAAAATACATAGGTTTACCATCTTTTCTACAGGTATGCTCTGAACTCGCCATACGCAGCGCCTCTACCAGCTTGCTAGTTATTAATTAGTGGCGTATATTTAATACTTTAGGGTGAACTCTTTGTGTAGACGAGACAATATAAATAAATTGTTAGAATTACTTGAGAAAACAGGTCTTAACTCAATAATTATCCTATCGCCTGAAAACATTGAGTACTTTCTTGGAATAGAGACTATTGCTGATGCTTGGCTAATGCTCCACGTAAATAGAGAAACAGGTTTAGAGCTATACGTTCCTCTACTAGACTACTATAGGTATAGAGATCAGCTTGAGGGCAAAGATATAGAGGTATATGGCGTATCCAAAAAGCTTGAAGCTGGTGATGCGAGGATTGTGAGAAAGGAGTGGAGCGAAATACTTAAAAATATAATTGGTAGATGGGGTAAGATAGGCGTAGACTCCTCTCATGCTTCACCAGCATCTATTATTCTCAAGAACATACCTAGAGAAAAGATAGTTGATGTATCTAAGCACATAGACGGGTATCGAATGGTCAAAGAGGACTGGGAGATAGACTCTATAGTGAACGCTATAGAGATTACTGGTAGAGGGATATACAAAGTAATAGAGAGTCTTACGCACAATATAACCGAGCTAGAGCTTGCAGGCATATTCGAATATAGTGTGAGGAAGGAAGGAGTAAGAGAATACGCTTTTTCCCCGCTGATACTGTTCAAGCCGGGAAATAGTTATCCCCATAACCTCCCATCTACTACTCAGCTCAGCGATAGCGATCTCGTACTAGTAGATGTAGGGGTTAAGTACGGTGGTAGGTGTAGTGATATCACCAGAATGGCTATCTGGGGCTCTATAAGCGAAGAGGAGAAAAGGGTTATCGAGGTCGTCGAGGAAGCGCTAGGTGAAGCAATAGATACTATACAGCCAGGCGTAAAAGCTAGTGACGTAGACAGAGCTGCTAGGAAAGTCATAGAGAGCCGGTTTAGGCGAGAAGTTCATTCACGGCTTAGGCCACGGCCTAGGAGTTGTAGTACACGAAGCACCCGCTATTAGAGCTGGTTCAGACGTAGAGCTAAAGCCGGGAATGGTGTTTACCGTCGAGCCTGGAGTATATGTTGCTGGAAAATACGGTGTAAGAATCGAAGAAAACGTTGTAGTAACGAAGAGCGGTTCACGTATACTATCACGTGATATAGATAGAGTATTTACGTGAACCTAGGTATTTGATAACAGGTTAACCGCTTCGCACGCATATACTCCTATAGCTATAGACCTTATTCTTTCAACCTTATCAACTCTTGTATCTAGTCTCTCTCCACGTAAAGTAAGCGTCGGTATGCCTAGCCTTTTTGCGATATTTACAGCACCAGCTACATCAAAGTTTCTAAGCTTTCCAGTATTGTGTATGAAAAGGTCTATCCTGTTAAGCGCGGCATATACGGACTCTAAAGATGCCGAGCCAAGCGTTCTTATCTTGACGGTATCTTTAGACAGCTCAGCCACTACGTAGCGTAGCTTTTGTAAAAACGCAGGATCCTCGGTATAAACTGACACTAACCCCTTTACGCTTCTAGTCCCAGGCAAGATCTTGGTTCCATTAACGTACACGGAGTCTTCGTCAAATGAGTAGACTTCACGTAAGAATATATTAGCAATAGCGCCAACTATTCCCTTATCTATGTATGGCTTTTTACGGTCATATACGCTGATCGAGACGGCTGCTAGCGGTATGCCTGACACGTAGTTGAGGCTTCCATCAAGCGGATCTATAAGTGCAATAAATTCGCACCTAGGATCTTCTATGATTACACCCCTTTCCTCCGTTACTATACAGAGCCTTATACCTGTTCTACGTAGTTCACTGATAATGAACTCCTCTACAACTGTATCGGCTTTCCTTGTAGTATCTCCACTAGCACCTACTCCGGTTATTCTGCCTATGC
>QMWW01000076.1 GCA_003661825.1 Thermoprotei archaeon | reverse complement strand
GTAGAAAGACAGGCCTGGACTAAACCCTATTTCCCTGATCCTACGCGTTAAGATCGCCAGACTAGATCTTCTTCAACGGTTGTGATACAAAAAGTAAAATCCTGGGTTCTAGTATGTGTTTCTGCTACCCTTCGGAACAGGCGTAGCAGTACTTATAGTCTACTTTTCCTAGACTAGCCCCCCTCTTGGATAGCGATATAATTAGTCTTGCGAGAGATGCTCCAGCGAGCGTAGTAGCTGCTTCGCAATCTAAATAATTAGTTATCGATTTATCGAAGAGTATAGTAGTTGAAGGAGGGATCCCCTCCTCTCCAGCCCATACCCCTATAGTTATTGGAACCCGCGGTAATACGTAGATCTTTACAGCTGCATCCCCGTAGTCTACGGGGATATATTCAAAGGGTTCAGCTGCTTTGTACAAGAGCTCTGGCTCATACCCAAATACTACCTCAAACGCTTTGGTATTACGCTTTAGTAGTGGGCAGTGGATTGCCGGGCATATCCTCGTTAGGGGTAGTGGCTCGTTGTACTCTCCCACGTCTTTCTCGGCTTTAGCGTACTGGGTTAGTATGAAGTACAATCCATACTTTTCTCTATCGGTTAAATACCTCTCGAGGATTTCGTCATATACCGATCCGTCCGCAAGGCTTAGCCTTAGCCTAAAAAACCTAAGCTCATTTCCCTCTGAAAACCCCAGTCTCCCTGGAAGAGTATTTATAACGTTCTTTACGTTTTCCCAAGCCCACTTTTCACGCCACCAACTAGAGCCTGAAAAACCCATTATAAACACCTTTACGCGGTACAGTAGTGTATCTTTGTGTAAAGCACTAATAGCAATTACGCTCCACTAGAACAACTATAAGCTTATTCATACTAGCATATACTATACTAGCCGTAGAGCAGTAGGTATTAGGTCTTAGAGAAGAATCCCTCCCCGTCATTCTAGAGCTTAACGAAGAGAAAGCTCTAGAATGACGGAGAAGAGCTTGAAGCAGGCGAGAACCCTCTAAAGATACTAGACGAACTAGCAGTAGTTGCAAAAAAGATTGGAGAGAAATATGAGGAAGGAGAGTTCTTTATGGCAGAATTCGTTATGGCTGGAGAAATACTTAGAGGGATCTTGGATCTAGTCAGGTCTAAGCTGAAAGAGCTTGGTAAAGCTAGAGAAGCCGTTGGTAACCTCGTTATAGGTACTGTGGAGGAAGATATATGCAATATAGGCAAGAACATAGCAATTACGCTGACTGAAGTAGCTGGCTCAGCGTCTGCTTTCACACCTCTCTATATGTCGCTAACCTCTCTAGCAATACTGGCTGAGAAAAGAGGTAGAGCTCTAGCTCTTCTAGGAGGCCCTCTTACCCCGAATAAGTGCTTCCCAAGTATCCGCTGGCTATACGCTACTCTAGGCAAATACAAGCTACTCTGCATACTGGCTTCTATGCCCTCCATCGCTTCTATTCTGTCCATAACCCTATAGAAGCTCTTAGAGCACGCTCTACTTCCCTAGGTATTAGGGAGCTGAGCCTAGTTCTTAGTGGATGCGGAGTGTACTGGACAGCCCTGTGCTTATGCGTATACCTTACTGGGTGGAGCCTTGCGTACTCTTTGTTAGGCATCGTTGTTTAAGTACTGGTATAGTGCTTCCCCAGAGATCCTCCGCTCGCTGTGGCTGTTGCACCTATTCTCCAGGGAATAGGTACCTATATAGGGGATCCCGTAATCGTTAGGATCAGCGGCTGGAGCATTAATACCCTTCCTTGGGTATAGTGCTTTAGTGTTTCTATCTGCTCTAATAGAATTTGCTAGCGGGTTAATAGCCACTAAGCCACCTAGGATCTGGGCTTTGCATATGTCGCTTTTAGAAAAAATAAAAACTTCTACAAGGTTATAGGATTTAGTCTTGGAAGCGGTGTGGTTGAAGAGCCATGGGCAGGGATAGTAGAAAGCTTGAAGGGATGTTCAAGCCGAGATCAGTAGCCGTTATCGGCGCCTCCCGGGAACCGCATAAAGTAGGTCATGTTGTCCTTAAGAACATAGTAGAGGCAGGGTTCAAGGGCAAAGTATACCCCGTTAATCCGAAAGCAGATAAGATCCTCGGGCTAAAAGCGTACAAGTCCGTTAAGGAGATACCGGATGATGTAGACCTAGCTGTCATAGCTATACCAGCACCAGCTGTACCAAGCGTACTCGAAGACTGTGGTAGAGCGGGAATTAAGTACGCCGTCGTGATAAGCGCTGGCTTTAAAGAAGTGGGTGGCGAGGGTATCGAGAGGGAGAAGAAGCTCGTGGAAGCTGCGAGGAGGTATGGTATAAGGGTTGTAGGACCCAACTGCCTCGGTATAATGGATCTCCATACCCCCCTGAATGCTGCGTTTGCAGCTACTCTACCAAAGAGAGGCAATATTTCGTTTATATCGCAGAGCGGCGCTCTCCTAGCAGCTATACTCGACTGGTCTGTTAAGAGGGGCATAGGGTTCTCAAGGATAGTAAGCCTTGGGAATAAAGCCGACTTAAGCGAGGTAGACTTTCTAGAAGCGCTAGAGGAGGATCCCAACACTAGCGTTATACTGCTGTACCTAGAGTCGATCGAAGATGGTAGGAGGTTCGTAGAAGTAGCTTCAAGGGTTTCGCAGAGGAAGCCCGTTGTCCTCATTAAGGGAGGCATAACGGAGGCTGGTGCAAGAGCTGCTATGAGCCATACAGGCGCTATGATGGGTAGTGCAGCCGCTCTAAGAGCTGCGCTTAGGAAGACAGGGGTTCTAATGGTTAGCAGCCTCTCAGAGCTATTCGACATGGCCATAGCTTTCAGTAGCCAGCCAGTACCTGTAGGGAACAGGGTAGGAGTAATAACTAACGCTGGAGGCGTAGGTGTGCTTATCTCCGACTTCGTGCTAAAGAGAGGGCTTAAACTAGCACAGCTCTCTAAACACGCTATAGAGTACTTGAGATCTTCCATGCCTCCTCAAGCAGCGATATACAATCCAGTCGACGTCCTAGGAGACGCTAGAGCCGATAGGTACAGGAAAGCCATCGAAGTCTTACTCGGAGACTCAAGCGTTGATGGAGTGATCGTAGCACTAACACCGCAGGCTATGACAGAACCCGTTGAAACCGCTAAGGCTATCGCAGAGCTTAGCAGGAAGCACCCATATAAGCCCGTTATAGCGGTATTCATGGGTGGCGAGAAAGTCGAGGAAGCAAAGAAGGTTCTACTAGAGAGCGGTATCCCCGTCTACGATATGCCGGAAGGGGCTGTTACAGCACTATTTGGTCTCTGCAAGTACAGAGAGCTCAAGGAGTATGTCGAAAAGATTATGGAGAGAGTGGAGATATACGATACTGATAAATATATGGCTCTCTCCATAATAGAGAAAGCACGGAGAGATAAGCGCCGCGTACTAATAGAGACCGAGGCAAAGGACCTAGTTAGAAGCTACGGGATACCAGTAGTACCGACCAAGCTAGCTACTTCCGAGGACGAAGCAGTGAGGATAGCTGAAAACCTTGGATACCCTGTTGTCCTGAAGATAGCTTCGCCAGATATACTGCATAAAACCGATATAGGAGGAGTTATAACGGGCGTTGAATCTGAGAAGGAAGTGAGAGAAGCATTCAAGACCATAATAGCTAACGTGTACAGGTATGCGCCTAACGCTAGGATCTATGGAGTAGCTGTGCAGAAGATGGCTCCTAAGGGTAGAGAGGTAATAGTCGGTGTCTCTAGAGATCCTATCTTCGGCCCTCTCGTAATGTTTGGACTCGGAGGCGTATACACCGAGCTGTTTAAAGACGTCTCGTTCAGGCTAGCCCCGTTATCGCTTCACGAAGCGAGGGAGATGATAAGAGATACTAAGGCCTATCAACTGCTCAGAGGATATAGGGGATCTCCTCCAGCAGATATAGGATCGGTTATAAACATACTGCTTAGAGTCAGCAAGCTTGTAACCGATATCCCAGATATAGTCGAAATGGATATTAATCCTCTCTTCGTCTATGATGAGGGTGTAGGGAGTTTAGCCATAGATGTTAAAGTAGTTGTATCTTGAGGTGCATATACATTGGTTAAAACAGTTCTCGTTATAGGCGAGAGGGGTAAAACCCTCCTCATATTCGGTCTCCTAAAGAAGCTCTCTATGAATGGGTTGAAAGTAGGCTACTTCAAGCCGATCGCTAAGGCTAGGTATAGGCTTCCCTCAACGAAATACATTGATCCAGATGCCGCGGCTATCAAGGAAGCGCTTAGCTTGAGAGAACCTCTAGAGGATTTATCTCCTATACTAGTCTCTAGGAGCTACTTAGAGCTCAAAGAAGGCGTAGAGAACGTGAAGAAGAAGATAAGGGAGAGCTTTGAGAGAGTAAGTAGCGATAAAGACGTTGTCATAGTAGAGGGGTATTCTCCTCCAGAGGCTTTCACCAGCTTAGGCTTAGGAGCTACCCAGATAGCGGAAATGCTTGACGCTAAAACCGTGTACATAGCCGATGCCAAGGGTAGAGAGATAGTAGACGAGATCGTTGATCGGGTCAATCTGTACAAGTGCTACTTCGGCTATACCGAGAAGAGGCTTGATGGTGTAATAATAAATAACGTACCCGTGTTCTACGCTAAGAGGATTGAGAGCTTAATAGCGCCGGAGATCGAGAAAAACGGTGTAAGGATATACGGTATAGTTACCGAGAGACCTAGGCTAATAGCGCCTACGGTGAAAGATATCGTTGAAGCCCTTAACGCCGAAGTGCTAGAGGGTAAGGAGTACCTTAACAACATGGTCGAAGACATATTGATAGGAGCTATGAGCCCTGAAGCTGCTCTTAGATGGCTGAGGAGAGCTATAAACGCAGCTATAATAACTGGAGGGGATAGAACAGACCTGATTATGCAAGCGCTTGGAACTAAGCCGAGCGTAGTAATACTGACAGGTAACCTCTACCCAACTACAGGCGTACTAGTTAAAGCTAGAGAGATAGGTATACCACTACTACTAGTTCCATACGATACCTATACTACTGTAGAAAAGCTTAGAGAAGTTCAAGCAATAGTTACCGCTGACTCACTTAAAGCTAAAGAGAAGGAAATATTAGAGGTAGTAGATACCGAGATCAAGTGGAGAGAACTCCTAGATCTATAGCGCTGAAAGCAGGGATAGGAGAGCAAAATGTAGAGAAGAGTTTTTCAATAAAATATTCCTTGTTCTTTTAGCTTCTCTTCCCGAAAGCGAGGAAGATCATAGCTATTATGGCTACAGCCACTACTATAGATACTAAAGCCAGCGTACCGTTCTGCATAGGCGCTTCTCCAGCTCCCTCGGTAGTATTCTGGGTTGTAGTAGGTATAGTGGTTTTAGGTGTAGAAGTTGTCGGAGTCTCGGTAGTAATCACTGGTGTACTAGTTGCTGTCTGTGTAGGCGAGGTAGTGGTTGTATGATACGTAGTCGTCATTGTCTCCGAGGACCGTGCTACAGCAACTAGCGGAGACAGATCTGCTAGTGTTATTTCTACGTAGCCCACTGTAGCATCTATGTTGCTAGGTGTTAATAGTTCCCACTCGCTACCAGTATAGTGTGCAACGTATATGGTAGCACCAGCCGGGACCGCGGATGGATCGTACCATAGCTTAGCAGAGATGTTTACTTTGCTGGAAAGCTCTAGCTCGATATTGTAGATTGAGCTCACGTTTACTACACCCTGTGGTAGATCTGCTGGAGGCTCGCCTAGTAGCTCTATCTCTACT
>QMWW01000075.1 GCA_003661825.1 Thermoprotei archaeon | reverse complement strand
TTAGATAATACCAGAACCGGTTTCACGGTAGCCCGAGAAAGCATCGAGCATGATCCACGTGGATTGAGCCAGCTCCCGCTAGAGAAGCTGTATTTCCGATCTAGATACAGCTCTCTGGGGATATCATGAGCTTGTTTAGCACCGTTATTGTGAGACCTCCTTCAGATAGTCTTACACGGTGTGTTTCAACAAATCCGCTACGCCATAGCGTTGATCCTGGAGCTGCGGCAAGACAGCATAGAGACTATGTCAATGTTTTGAGAGAGCATGGTATCGAGGTTCTGTATCTGGATCCAAAACCAGGTCTCCCTGATAGCGTCTTCGTTCAGGATACTGCTGTAGTAGGTGCCAAGTCGAGAACTGCCGTTATTGCTCGTTTTGGTGAAGCTAGTAGGAGAGGTGAGGAGAAAGACGTTAAGCTACTGCTTCAGGGTATGGGCTACCAAATCAGCGAGATCGTTGAGCCGGGAACCCTCGAGGGTGGCGATGTGCTGGTTACAGACTTTGGAGTTATCTTCGTTGGGCTGTCGAAGAGAACCAACAGCGCTGGGATCGAACAGTTTAGTCAGATATTCAAAAATATCGAGATTGTTGGTGTTCCCGTTAAGAGAGCCCTACACCTTCTGTCAGCTGTTAGCTATCTAGGCAATAGAACATTCGCTATAGTTCCCGAGTACGTGGATGCCAGCTATTTCGAGGGATACAAGCTCATTCGGGTACCGTTTGACGAGGCTTATGCAGCTAACATGCTGTATCTAGGCGATCGCTACGTGGTGATGCCCGCAGGATACCCGAAAACAGCTGAAAAGCTACGGAGAGAAGGGTATAGACCCATAGAAGTCGATGTATCCGAGTTCTGGAAATGCGATGGAGGTGTTACATGCCTAAGCCTCCCACTATATAACGTACTGTGAAAACAGAAGCTCCACCTATTGCAGAACAAGTGTTTTGATTATGAAAAAGATGTGATTTTCTAAACCTCTATTCTAGATTTAGGATCTGTATATCGTCCAGTATGATAGTAGCATCGTAGGTCCTACCTTCACTCCTTCCACATCCTTGTGCGTCACTATTATTAGCTTGCCCTGTAATAGTGGTATGTATGGAACATCTTCAGCAAGTATTTCCTGTACCTGCTCATACAGCTCAGCTCTCTCATCCTGATTAGGCTTTACCGCTGCTTGCTCTAGTAGGCTATCCACTTCTGGATTGGCATACCCTGTACCAGTCCACTTATTGGCTCTGCTGTGCAGGAATGGATATAGGAAGTCGTCTGGATCTAGATAGTCTGGATACCATCCTAACAGGCTTAGCATCATCTGACCTTCTCTAAGCTGATCTACGTATGTCGCCCACTCACTACTCTTCAACTCTACCTCTATGACTCCTGTCGCCTCTAACTGTTCTTTAATGAGCTGCGCTAGATCAGCTTCGGTATCACCGTAGTGTGTTGGGGTATACCATAGCTCTAAGTGCAGCTTGTTGTTTTCATCGTATCCTGCCTGCTTAAGCAGCTGCTTAGCTAGCTCGATATTGCCATCACCGTACTTCTCCTTGAATACATCTATATGGCTCCAGAGCCCTGCTGGAACCATGCTGTATAGAGGCTCCATTGTTCCGAGAAACACTACTTCAGCAAGCTCCTGCCTGTCTATAGCTGCTGCAACAGCCTGTCTAACAAGCTTGTTGTTTGTAGGCTCCATCTGAACGTTTACAACAATGTACCTAATGAACGAACCGGGTATCTCTATGACGTTGTAGTTGGGGTTCTTCTTAAGATCTTCGTAGTCTGTTGGTCTAAGCGTTCTCCAAGCGATATCAACTTCCCGATTCTCGAACGCTAATCTAAGTGTTGTAGCATCTTTGTAGAACTTGACTATGATGGTCTTGGTCTTGGGAGGCTCACCATAGTAGTAGGGGTTTGCTTCAAGCACTATATACTGATCTCTCTTAAACTCCTTGATGCAGTACGGACCAGCACCACCCCATGTAGCATCGCTCACAATCTCGTCGTCAGGATAGTTCGGATGTACAGGGAAGTAGGGTGGAGTAGCTAGTACAGCAAGGAAGTATCCTACAGGCTTCTGCAGTACGAACTCAACGGTATAGTCGTCTAGCGCTCTAACATCCTCTACAAACTCTGTTACAAGCCATGATGGGTCACCCTGGATGGTCATAACCCTCTTAACGCTCCTAACAACATCGTGAGCTGTTAGGGGTGTTCCATCACAGAACCTAACGTTTTTCTTGAGATAGAATATCCACACCTTACCGTCTTCCTTGATCTCCCATCTCTCAGCTATAGCCGGTACGATCCGGTCGGTACCGGGCTCGTACTTGACGAGACCATCCATTACGTTGTATAGTATCTCCCACGTGAAGAAGTCGTAGGCATTTGAAGGATCGAGATCCGTAACCTTGTCTGTTGTACCTATAGTCAGCTTCTCAGTTACATAAGTTACTGTACTCACCGTAGGTGTAGGGGTAGTTGCTGGAGCTGTAGGTATTGTCTGGATAGGCGTAGGCGGTACTGTCTGTGAAACAGTTGTAGTTCGTACAACCGTTGTTGTCTGAATAACTGTTTGCGTAACTGTTGTAGTGACAGCTGGACCACCTACACTGACGCCAGCGAAGTAAGCTCCAACTCCAACAATGATCAGCAGGACTATAAAGATTACCGTTAGCGTGGTCTGGCTAACCATATCCACTCATCCCCCAGCTCATCTCAATTGAGGTGTATGCTTTTTCCCTAAAAACGTTTCGTACAATTAGATACCTATTTTTACAGAAACGATCAGAACGATATCTATAACAATATTTATAGGTGTATATAGTATCGTAACGATGAGCAAAGCGAAGGGGCTGCGGTAACGGTGTCCGTCTATGGGGCTCTTACGCTATATAGCAGTAAGGGCTATGCTGATCGTCCCTACGGTTCTGATACTCTACACTCTAGTATTCATAGTGTTGAGGATACTGCCAGGTGATCCTGTACTAGCTGTTCTCGGAACAAAGAATATTCCTCCAGAGCAGCTAGAGCAGATAAGGCATAATCTTGGACTGGATAAGCCTTACATTGTACAGTACTTCGAGTATCTATGGAATGTTCTGCACGGAGATTTCGGTACGAGCATGGTTATTAGCGGACGAAGTATAACAGCAGACCTACTCGAGAGGCTTCCAGCAACAGTAGAGCTAGCTATAGCCGGACTGATCGTGAGCTTGGCGATAGGTATCACAACAGGCTTCATAGCGGCAACAAAACGCGATACAAAGCTTGACCTTGGGCTAAGAGTCTTCGGCTCGGTAACCTACACACTCTTCATTCCATGGCTCGGGCTGATGTTTCAGCTAATATTCGCTGTATGGCTTCGCTGGCTGCCGGCAAGCGGTAGAATAGATCCGGATGTAGGTCTCGAGACTGTTACAGGGTTCTACATCCTAGACTCAATTATTACAGGAAATATGGAGGCATTTCGGAGCGCTTTGAGCCATATGATACTACCGGCTCTTACACTAGGACTAGTGCTGAGTGGACCCTATACCAGGCTTGTGAGAACCAATCTCGTTAAAGCTCTAGAGTCAAACTACGTTTTAGCATACCATGCTCGTGGAGTAAGAGGCTCCAGGATACTGCTACACGCGTTTAGGAATGCGCTCATACCCGTAGTAACCTACGCTGGGCTACAATTCGCTCTACTTCTTGGAGGTGCAGTACTTACCGAAACAACCTTCGACTGGCCGGGTATCGGCACATACCTAGTAGAGAAGGTAAGTTACAGAGATTACCCGGCTATACAGGCGGTTGTAATAGTCTTCGCTTTCTTTGTGGGAGTCATCAGTCTGATAGTTGACCTGATCTACGCTCTCCTCGATCCGAGAATAAGGTATTAGGGGGCTGTCCATTGGTTGAGATACTGAGTAAGGCTCTTACAAGAATACTCTCAACGATCATACCCTCGAGAGTAAGCGGTCGTGGAAGAGCGCTTGTTTACGCTGGCTTAGCCATAGTCTTAGCGATAGTGTTCATGGCTATAGCAGCACCGCTGCTTACACCTTACGATCCTACGCGTAGAGCTGGTCGCAGCTTTCAGCCTCCAAGCTGGGAGCATCCCTTTGGCACAAATAACCTTGGATACGATATGTGGGCTAGAACAGTCTACGGTGCACGCACTGTTCTCATAGTCGTGTTCCTCTCTATAGTCCTGAGCATGGCTATGGGGGTACCGCTAGGCCTATTCAGCGGCTACTATGGCGGTAGGATAGATAGGGCTCTGAGCATGCTTATGGACGCTATCTATGCGTTTCCAAGCCTGGTTCTAGCCATATCTCTCGCTGTAGCTCTTGGCCCTAGCCTCTTCAATGCAGCAATAGCGATAGCGGTCGTGTACGTTCCAACATACTTTAGGATGGTTAGAGGACAGGTGCTGAGCATTAAAGAAGAGCTATTCGTTGAAGTAGCTAGAGCGCTCGGCATACCAACCTCGAGAATAATATTCAGACATATACTGCCACACCTGATACCAACGATAATGGTCGTCTTTAGCTTGAGCGCTGCTGATGCGGTATTGACGGAAGCAGCGCTAAGCTATCTAGGTCTATCAGTACAGCCACCAACACCTGACTGGGGCTACGATCTCTATAAAGGTAAGGGATTCGTGCTATCAGGATACTGGTGGCTCATATTCTTCCCGGGATTGATGATAACGCTGCTTGCAACCGGTTTCGCACTGATAGGTGAAGGTCTAAGCGAGCAGATCAGGCGTGAGCGGCTATGAGCAAGCCGATTCTAATAGTAGAAGATCTCACAGTGTACTACTACACACTTAAAGGCATTGTTAGAGCAGTTGAGGAAGCTTCTCTTAAAGCGTATAGCAGCGATCTCGTAGCGCTTGTTGGTGAAAGCGGTAGCGGTAAGTCAACGCTCGGCTACGCGCTACTAAACCTGGTACCACCACCGGGCAGAATAGTGAAAGGTAGAGTGATTGTGAACGGAGTGGATGTACTATCGCTTAGAGGAGATGAGCTTAGGAAGGCTAGGGGGAGCTTAATATCTATGGTTTTCCAAGACCCGTTCACAACTCTAGACCCTGTTAGGCGTGTAGGAGATCAGATACTAGAGGTTCTCCTAGAGCATGGTGTACCACTTGAAGAAGCGAGGGAGCGTGTTGTAGAAGTCATAAGAGCTGTAGGCTTACCAGAGAGAATGGCTAGAGCCTATCCACACCAGCTCAGCGGTGGGCAGAGGCAGAGGATATCGATTGCAGCAGCTATAGCGTTAAAACCGCGTGTACTAGTTGCAGATGAGCCTACCACAGCGCTAGATGTCATTGTTCAGAAGCAGATAATGGATCTGCTAGACGATGTTAGAAAGACCACGGGTATGGCTATAATACTGATAACGCACGATATAGCGTTAGCTGCTGAACGCGCTACGAAGATAGCTGTAATGTATGCTGGTAAGATAGTTGAGTACGGCCCCAAGGACAAGGTTATAGGGGATCCTCTACACCCGTACACGAAAGCTTTACTGAAGTCGGTACCAGACATAGAGTCTAGAGAGTGGCCTAGACCTATACCGGGAACACCACCAGATCTCCGCAAACCTCCAAGTGGGTGTAGATTTCATCCACGCTGCCCGCTGGCAATGGATATCTGCAAGAGGAAGAGCCCGAACATAGTTGAAGTTGAACCCCATCACTACGTCTCGTGCTGGCTTTATGAAGGAGGTGAGGCCAGTGGATGAACCTCTGCTAATAGTGGAAAACGTCAGGAAGTACTTTGAAGTTGGGAGCTTCGGGGTTAAG
>QMWW01000074.1 GCA_003661825.1 Thermoprotei archaeon | reverse complement strand
CGAAAGAGGGTAGCCGAGAAGCACAGCATCTGTTGGAAATTCAGCGTAGGTTACATAGCAGAGAGGTTACTGAGAAAATACCTGAGAAAAAGCCCAGAGAAATAGTAGAAGCAGTCGCGATTCCTCAGCACGTAATAGAGGGTATTAAGGGATTGTATGGAACTCTTGAAGCAATACTATATACAAGTGAGTGGAAACAGGCTAAAAGGCTCCCTGTCAGAGACTTAATTACATACATGGAATCACTAGAACCCGGTAGGATCTATGCTATAGTATTAGATGGTATTATAACTCAACGCTTAGTAGATAGAGCGGCTGAGAAAAACGTAAAGGTGGTCATTGGGGCTAAAATAGGTAAGATCACACATAAGCCAGCTGAAATAATAACCCTTACGTTCAATGATCTTTTTTAGCACTTCGCTATCCTCTAAAATAATCGAATAGACTTCTTTGAGGAGTTACAGCTTTTTTCAGCTGAGCTTCCGTTATACCAAAGCATCCCAGGATTCTAAGGGCTGCGGGGATAACTTGGTGGTCTATGTAATAACTTGGATCGATCCTACTCGGATCCTTTATGAATATGTAGGGTTCAGCTCGACTAGAGATCTTCCCCACCCCCTTTACTACTACATATCCTATCTTATCGTTCACGCTGACCTTAATCCCTGCTTTAAGCAGCTTACGTGCAGCAGCTACATGTGGAGCCTCAGCACTATATTCTTCGATTTTCTTGGTAAGAGTCTTCCATATAACCAGTTTCTCTATAGGTATCTTGCCTTGCTTTAAGTTAGAAATAATTTCCTTCACGTACTCTATAGCCTTATTTACTGATCCCTCTTTTAATAGGATCTCTGTAACTTTTTCTTGAACTTCTTTAGCTATTTCTGCCCAATCTCCACGTACAGCCTCAAATCCTACTATATCGATCCTACCATCGCTTAGTAGGCCTGCATATCTCTTTTTAGCCTCAGTAAAGAATACCTTCCTATAGATCTTGTCGATCTTTATTTCAAAGCCAAGTTTTTTCTCAACTTCTTCTACGAGCTTGTTTATCTCCTTTCGTCTATACTCGATAAATAAAGAGTCTGTATCGCCGTATACTACTTTAAGACCGAGTTTTTTCGCTAGCTCTATAGCTTTGGTAATAGTCTCTCTACCCCACGCGGTTACGGCTTCAGCACATTCACGGCAATACCATCGTGCATAAGTCCAGCCTGTATAGCCATATGTTGCGTTTGCTAAAACTTTTAATGCTTTTTGCCTCTCATCTAGAAGCCTATATGTATATGAAGTAGGTGGATACTTCTTCATCTCCTCCTTAATTGCTCTTCGGAGGTTTATCAGGGTTTCTAAAACGCGTTTAAAGAAACCTATTGGTCTCTTGTGGAAACACTGTGTTACCTCGGGGGCTATATAGTGTTCCCTATCGTTACAAGGTTTTCCTCTAACAAGCGTGTCAGGACCTACATTGTATTTGATCATAATGCTTGGATACATGCTTGTAAAGTCTAATACTGCTATGTTCTCGTGAATACCCTTTGAAGGCTTAAGTACTACTGCACCACGGTAGCTTTGCTGCGGCCTCTCCTCTCTATTGGGCGCTAATTCGCCATACTTATACGCTTGTTTAATTAAATACCATTCTAACCTAAACCCTACACTAGCTGCTCCAACTTGGTCTAAAGGTAACCCAGTAATGTTGGATAACTGTATGGCAAATGGAAGAAACTTTTCGGCTAATCCATATGTGGATTTTACGTCGTCTGCATTGTACTTGAGTAACTTACTGCGGAGATGGGGGTTATCCCAGTATTTTGTTATCTCGAGGAACTCTATGAGTACTCTTTCTGATTTTTTCATGACACCTAGGTAATCGGCAACGTTTTCGAGAGATTTAACCTTAACCTCCGGGATTTCTTCAGCAAAGTTATAAAGGTCAATATTAACCCTTCCCTGCACAGATATATGGCCATACGTGCTTGTTTGGGGTTCTGCCCCTACTTTCCGCGATACATCAAGTTTTATCCCAAGGTATCTGCAACGCTCTAGTAGATAGGGCCAGTCAAAGCCGTTACTATTGTATCCAACTATTATATCGGGATCAACCTTCTTGAGGTATTCTATGAACTCTAGTATCGCTTTTTTATCGTCATAACCGTTTGCTAGGAATTGCTTAAATTCTCCTTGATTAGTAGCTACTCCTATAATGATGATCGGGTCTGTCTGAGGCCTTGGTGTTCCGGACTTATTATAAACTTCTATGTCAAATGCTATTACTCTAAGATCCTCTGGTACCGTATTATCATCAAGTGCTCTGATCTCGCCTACGATCTCGTATTCAGCATCAGCTCTGTATATGGGCTTTTTTGACACTTCTTTTACCTTAGCTACATGCCACCCACAAGGACGTAGATCATGGTCTATGATGTACCTCATACTGAACCTTATGTCGGCTTCAACGACTTCGCGTACACCGGGTATTCGAGATACCAGGTCTCTATACTTTCTAACGAATTCTGGTATCATGGTAGTGATTTTTAACGTCTTCACCGGTTCTCCGTAATACTTCTTATGTACGAGCTCTACGTTAACTATGGGAGAAGCCGGATCTGAGAGTGCTCTTATTCTCCTAGAGACAGCATCGGGTTTAGCATGGTTTTCTAGGATAGCATAAAAATAAGGTCTGAATCTTTTATCTCGTAATACTACTCTTCTACCATCACGTGTAATGCCCCATATTATTATATGTGGTTCTCGGCCTACAACCTCGTATGTGTTATCTAAGAAGTAAAACTCAAGCTCCAATCCCCATCCCATAGTTTAATTTTATTGTATTTAAACCTCTTTATATCTAGAACATTGCTAAGGCGGTAGGATTTGAGGATTTTGTCTAAGAACCTCAAGAAGGGCTATATAGAGCTCATTCCAGAGAATGAGAATGATCTATGGGTATTATATAATGTTATTGAACCCGGAGATGTAGTAGTTGGACATACCACTCGTGACGTGAGAATAGGTGAGAGCGGTAAGAGCAAAAGGATACCCTTGACCTTAGCTCTCAAGGTTACTAATTTAGAATTCCAACCCTTTACTGAGAGGCTTCGGATACACGGTATAGTAGTAGAAGGTCCTGAAAGATACGGGATCAAAGGGAAACATCATACAATCAATATAAACCTAGGAGATAAGCTCGTGATATGGAAGGATAAGTGGTATGCCCACCAACTAAGAAAGCTTGAGTCTACAAGTATACCTAGAGAGAAAGTAGTCGTCGTTACACTAGACTATGATGAGGTATGTATAGCTCAGATCTCGGAGCAAGGAGTACAGGTTCTCCTAGAGGAAAGCTCGAGGTTACCCGGTAAGCGAGACCCGGAGAAATTCTCGATCACGTTAAAAAAGTACATCGAAAAAATCGTTAAAACGCTAATAGATATTATAGAAAAGTATGGGATCAAGATAGTAGTAGCTGCTAGTCCAGGCGGCCTTGCCCGAGAAATAGTTAGTAGACTTAAGAGCTTGAAAAACCTCACAATTATAAGTGATACTGTATCAATCGGTGGTTGTAGCGGGTTAAGCGAAGTACTCAGAAGGGATAGCATCAAAGAAGCTATTCGTAAGCTAAGCATAATTAGAGCTCACGAATACCTGGAATTATTTAGACGGCTTCTCGTTAGAAATCCCGAACTTGTAGCCTATGGTTTAGAAGAAGTTGAATATGCTGTCAAAAGTAACGCTGTTGAAAAACTATTGGTTTCTTCGAGCTATATTAGGACGTATGATGATGAATTACGGAGGAGAGTTAATGACTTGATCGACGAAGCTTATAGACGTAGGGCAGAGGTAATCGTGGTTCCAGAAAACTCTGATGTGTGTATAGAGGTAAACGGGCTTGGAGGTCTTGTGGCTATATTGAGGTTCCCATTATACAAGGCTAGTGGTAGCGTCTAAGGGATTCTCGTAGGAGAGGGTTTCTCTTTACAATGTTCTCAATTGCTTCCTCAAAGCTCTCGTGAGGAGCTAACTCGTATTTTATGAATACGCCTGTTCTCCCAAATTCGTCTCTTTTACTAAGAACTCTTACTCTCTCCACGACGGTTTCAATGCTTATTCCAAGTTTCGATGCAACTACGCTTTCATAGTCTATGACTGGCGACTCTAAGTGTCCTCTTGGCGTAGGCTCTATTAGCACTAGCCTCTTATCTACTCCTGGAACTCTTAGATCTCTTTTTAATCCCTCTAAGTCAAGCAACCCGCCGAACCTGTAAAACTCGTATTCACGGGTTTTAAGTTTATAGAGAGGAAAGCTTATGGTTCTTCGTTCTTCGTTATCTAGTGTTATGTAAGCCTTTGGAGTACTGATAGGGGTAGCTACTACTATATACCTTGCGTATATACTATATCCTCCGTTCTCAAGAGTATATTCAATAATATAACTTGGAACAGTGTCTAGAATTACTATATCTATATCGCTCCCTCTCCACACGTCTCCACGTGCTATACTACCATGTACAAATGCCTGTAAACCCTTTCTGTATAGAACTCTTAGTAGCTTGGACGCCTCCTTTCTAAGCTCGCTTAATAGCTTCCAGTGCTCCTCCGTGTAGATTACTTCTCTATACTCTGGGACCTTCCGTATCTTTTCCCTAACCATGGCTGTTACCTAAGCCTGGGCTAGTGTATATTTATTACTTCATGAAACTTTATGTTTATGCTGAGCAGTAAATATGGTGTGTACAGTTTGCACGAGACACTACTTATCGCGGCTGTAATTATTACGTTCTGGTCTATAGTCAATATAGTATATAGATTTAAACCAGGAGTCCTAGCACGAAAAGGCTTCAAGCTGTACTATGGGGTAGTTTTAGTCTATAGGCGGAAGAAAGCTGTTAAACCCTCTAGACTCCATAGAAAGATCTCGTACGTGTACATTCCTATATTCATTGTAGTACTGATACTATTTTACTATACCATGATATCCAATATAATGGGGAAAATAGGATTAATCTCCAGGGGCGTGGAAGTTCAGCTGCTTATCCCTGGTGTCAACATTACCGGTGAACAGCTAATATATTTCATAGTGGCTATAGCTATAGCTGCCTTCATACATGAAGTCATGCATGCAAGTGTAGCGTTTTCACACGGCATAGGCGTAAAATCCATAGGATTCGCTATAGTAGTTGTTCTCCCAATAGCCTTCACCGAAGTCGACGAAGACAGATTTTCCTATGCATCTACTAAGTCCAAAATAGCGGTTCTCGCAGCTGGACCTACATCCAATTACTTAGTTGCTTTAATAGCTTTACTCCTACTAGGTAACATTGTGGGTCAATACGGAATAGTGGTCTTAGACGTAATTCCAGGTAGTCTAGCAGAAAGTTATGGGATTAAACCCGGCGATATACTTGTAGCTATGGATGGCAAGCCTTTAACTAGGAGCCTTCTTGCAAAGTACTTAAATAACAATACATATCCAGGCATAAATTTCACGTTAACAGTGGTCTCGGATAAAACCGTTAGACAGGTCACTGTATCTAAGCCATGGAATGTTACGAGGCTTGGTATAGCGTTTGCTAACAAACCAGTAGACTATCTAATAGAAGCTTTTGGCCTACGAGCAGCCCTTACAATACAGTTCTTGGTAACTTGGATTTACGTAGTTAATCTTGGATTAGCAGTAATCAATGCAGCTCCAATATTTGTGAGTGATGGTGGAAGAATATTTTACGAGCTATTAAAGAATAAGAAGATAGCCCACCTAGTAAATGCTGCTAGCTTAGCTATACTAGCTATAGCACTATATCCTTTGTAGGAAACAATATTAACTTTGAATCAAACACTATATATT
>QMWW01000073.1 GCA_003661825.1 Thermoprotei archaeon | reverse complement strand
GGGTATGCTATAAGCCTCTGAAATAGTACTGCATCCCATTAGACTTGGACTCGAATAGTGAAGAATCTATTAGTGGAGGGAAAAAACTAGGCTAAGGTTTTTCTAAGAGCTTCAACTATGGCTGGTGCTACTGATACCTTGCTTATAGGGCTTAGAACGGTATCTGTTCCTATTAGGTCTTTTAATCCTAGCCTTAGTAGTCTTGGATAGGCTCTGCCTACGAGCAATGGGTGTACACACGCTACTATTATCTCTCTAGCTCCCAGTTTTCTAAGCGCTTTAACAGATTCTACTACCGTGCCCCCAGTACTAATTATATCGTCTACCAGTACAACGTTTTTACCGGAGACTCCGATTCCGCGCGCTTCTATAACTACTTCTTCAGCGCTTATCCTCTTCTTCTCTAGTACAGAGTACTCTAGGCCTCCGAGCTCTTCTGCCATGATCTTGGCCCATTGCTCGGCTTCTTCGTCAGGCCCTATTACGACCGCGTTATCTAAGCTGTAGTTGCTCTTTACGTACTTGCCTAGTTCCCTCACACCCGTTAGGTTGTGGAACTTCGCTCCAAAGAGCTTCGTGGGATCAGTGATTCTATGTAGGTGCATATCAACGGTGTATATACCGTCTATGCTGAGAGCTCTAAAGAGCTTTGCTAACGAGAATATGCTAACAGCTTCTCCTGGATTAAACCTCTCGTCCTGCCTAGCATACGCCATATATGGTATTACAGCGTAGACCTCGCGAGCTCCTAGGTCCTTGAGTGCATCAAGCGTATACAGAGTTTCCACGATCAAGCTATTAGGTCCTCTCTGTAGAGAGTTTACGTAGACTACTCTTTTACCGCTGACATCCGCTAGTATTCTGATATATGTTTCTCCATCAGGGAACTGCTTAACCTCTATCTCGCCTAGCTCTGAGCCGAGTAGCTCGGCGATCCTGACCGCTAAGTGTTCTCCACTCGATCCCCCGAGAACAACTACGTCTTTCATAACGCGATCACCAGTAGCTTGTTTTTAGATAGAGTTCTACACTACTGGGTAATAAGTTTGACTGCTACTGGGAGCTGCGTAGATGATTTAATGCTTAAATAAAAGCTGAGCTATAGAGGAGACCTAATAACTGTTCCGCGTGATAGCTTTGGATAGCACTCTCGATAGGGCTAGGGCTAATGCAGCTAAGAAAGCACTAGAGCACGTTCTAGAAGCGGAAGTAATAGGAGTTGGTACAGGCTCTACCGTTGAGAAGTTCATCGAAGTACTCAGCTCTAGGAGAGAAGAGCTGAGGGATAAGCTGTTTGTAGCGTCATCGATAGATACTATGGTGAAGCTCAAGAGAGCTGGTTTTAAAGTACTGCATACCTCTACCATCGAGCAGATCGATGTCTACATAGATGGTGCAGACGAAGTGGATAGAGAGCTGAACATGATCAAGGGGGGTGGAGCAGCGCTTACCATGGAGAAGCTACTGACGTTCTTCTCCAGAAAAAGAGTATTCATTGTTGACTATACGAAGCTTGTTAAAAACCTCTGCGAGAAGCACCCTATACCCATAGATGTATTGCCAGAAGCCGTCCTCATGGTATACAACTATCTAGATAGCAGGGGGTACAACCCGGTTATAAGGTACTCGGTTCGAGGTAAGTACGGACCCGTTGTTTCAGATGTAGGCGGAGTGATAATCGATATTAAGCCTAGGCTCTTTAACCCAGCTGAGCTCGAGAGAGAGCTTAAGAGTATTCCAGGCGTAATAGAGACAGGGCTGTTCATAGGTTTAGCCGATAGAGTAATAGTAGGCTACGAGGATAGAGTAGAGGAACTCATAAAATAAGTGGTGAAACTGTGCAGTAATCATGAGGTCACTCGGTAGTAATGTATACATTCCTAGCAGACGACCCCTTACCTCTAGGAACCTAGGCGTAGAGCTTAAAGAAGTAAGTAATGCTTATAAGGATATAATCCCTGCCGAGGACTCTCGTTGGCTAAGTTGCTCCCGTATACATGCTATTCGCGGTATTCCTAATAGCTAATGTGATAGTGCTTCCACTAGGCTACATAGCTATAAAGTCTCTCGTAAGGATATTCCTCAGGACACCGAAGAAGCTCCTAACCCCTATGATACTAGCCTTTTGTAGGCTTCTATGCTGTCAGGCCCAGCATACTCGATGTCTTACTAATGCTAATACTAGGCATTGCTGGCTACCTCATGAGGAGAAATGGGTTCCCGTAGCACTTCTCGTCTTAGGCCTAACGCTCAGGCCTCTAGTGGAGATATATATTTCATGATGACCGCTGGGAAAGCACTCGGTAATCCCTTAGAGCTCATATCAAGGCCTCTATCAATGGCGATGGCTGTAATAGTGCTGATAATCATAACATGGTGTACACCGCTAGTCAGCAGAGTGTGAAAAGTGAAAATACGAGCCTAGCATAGATGCTTTGCTCCAAGCAATTCCCTAAGCTTCTTTGAAAAACCCCTGGCATTATGCATGAAAAGCTTAGTCATTTCTTCCTCCATATTCTCCGCGCCCACAGATGCTAGTACTGGTCTAAGCAACATATACCTCACTATGAACTCCGTGGAGTATTGATCCCCGTATTTTGAGATAAGTATCTTGCGGAGCTCACTTGGTTTATCGAGCAAGAGCTCTATACAGGATCTATCTGTCCGGGCTCTGCATAGTACATCCATTGATTCGTAGAGACCTGGAGCTCTCTTACCCAAGTACTCTTTTACTACCTTCTCTAGATCCCTGGTTTTTATCTGTGCTCACCTCTAGCGGTAGCTTTAACTAAGCTGACTAGTTCTTGTACGTATTGCTCCACTTCTCGCGGCGAAGCCACGTAGGGCTTATAGCCCTTGCTCCAGATCAGCATCTTATAGTCAAGCCCATCCGTAGTTTCTATTGGCTCAAACTTCAAGATAACGTCTGAGAGAGCAGAGTTTATACCGAATAGCTCGTCGTTAATAGTTGAAGCGGTTAGTGCGATCATCTTCTTCCTCATCTTAAGGTAGTTAAGCAGGTTGAAGAATACTTGAAGCCACTGAGAGGTAGGAGCGGATTTTTGGAGAAGCTCTATCTCGTGAAACATCACCATATCGCACCCACACGAATCGGTGAATTCTCTGTGTCTGTGGATAAGCTCTGGTAGGCTTAGGGAGAACGGGTTTACGCTATTAAACACGAAGAACTCCCTGACCAGGTTCTCCGCGTTTTTCTCCTCAAGACCGTACCCGGTCAAAGTCCTTGTTAGGAATTCCTCCATGTTCTTGGAAGAGTACTTGTAAGAGATTACTCCTACTTTGAGCTTGTTCAATATAGCTATTCCGAGGATAATAGATAGCACTATTTCAACAGGCCTTATATATGGAGGATACGCTATGTATAGTACTTGTCCTCTCCTAAGCCTGCCGAAGATCCTCTCGATCCTCTTAACAGGTTCTAGAACCAGCATGTCTTTACTGGCAACCATTATTTCCTCGTACTCCGAGCCTATATCCTCCATCACTATTGGTGGATGCAGGGTTATTCCTTTACCCTTAACTATAGAGAACGGGATTTCGGCTATAGTTAAAGGCGCTCCTCTGATCTTCCTGATCTCCATTGATCTAACGAGAAGCCCCTTCTCTACCTGGTGCTTTAGTATTAGCACGGCGTCTGCCACGAACTCTATATCCCCCAGCTCTACCCTCTCTCCTCCAAACGGTAGTTCTGCGACTAGCACTACAAGCCCAGATATATCACACGCTAGCTCGTAGAAGTAGTTCTGGAGCCAAGCCCTCCTCACCTCGTCCTTCTCCACGCTCTTAAGGAGAGAGTTTATGGAATCAACGACTACTACGCTGAACCCTCCCTTGTTCACTAGCTTACCTATCTCGGCTATTGCGTCTTCGGGGGTTATTGCTAGGGGGAACTTGACGAACTGTAGAAGCTCGCGAGTCTCTAGATTCTCTAGGTCTATTCCAAGCCTTTTCATGATCATAAAGAGCTTTTTCCTATTCTCCTGAAACGTAATGTACAAGCACTTCTTTCCGTTAACGGCGTTGGCTGAGCATATAGTTGAGGCTAGAGTAGTCTTACCGGCCCCTGGATGCCCGACAACTACTACAAGGCTTCCTGGAAGTAGAGTATCCTTAAACATTTGGTCTAGCTCTTTGACCCCAAATACGAACATAGGTTTAAACCCCCATTCTATGGTTTTAACCTAGTAACTAGTTAAAAACATAGTGACTAGAATAGTACTTATTAGCTACAGTTACTAAGTACTGTATAGCCCTATGTACACTAAGAATTAATGCTTCTCAGTAATCGAGGTATCCGTTTAGAGAGCTATTGTTTCTGGAGAAGTTTTTTGATCCTTCTCTTGAACTCTAAGGGATTGCCCATAAAAAGGTCGTATAGCTCATCTCCTAGTTCTTCTACGCCTAGATAGGAGAGGACGGGTTTAAGCAGGATGTACTTGACTACGAAGCCAGCCGAGTAGGCGTCGCCGTACTTTATTATAAGTATTTCTCTCAGCTTCTCCGGTTCTTCGAAAAACAGCTCAGCACAGCTCTTTGCCGATACAGCTTTACACGTTAGCTCTACGAGCTCGTAAAGTCCTGGCGCTTTCTTGTCGGCGTGTTCCTTGATAATCTTAGCTACTTTATCTATCTTTTTCTCCAGTAGCCTCTTCTCGTGGCTGCTTTCCCGGAAATAGCCTATGCCAGTATACATGGTTCTATTCTCCCTAGCGATACTACCCATTCCTACACATCCCTAGCTAGCTACTTCGGCTAGGATTCTATCCCGTATTTCACGGGTCTCCTCTCTGATAAGCTCTAGTAGCTCTAGATCAGGGCTAGGCTCTCCACTAGAAACTGGTTTACTAGTGATAACGTGTCTCCTAATCTCTCCCCTAAGCTTATACCTGCGTACAACACCGTCTTCGGCCTCCTCGCTGTACTTGCACTTAATACACACTAGGTAGTACCGCTCACCATTCTTCACGGGTATCATTACACTGCTACACTTAGGGCAAAACCTCATACTACCTCCCCATAGCCCTTATTCTCCTCAAAGCATTGAATGCAACGATGAGTACGTGCGACCCGATAAACGTTACAAGCATACCCAGTACCAGCCCGATCAGGCGGAGACCGTAGTCCAAGCTAGTCATCGACGTATTACATAGATACGCAAGCATTATCCCTCCCATGGTAGCGAACAAGCCGAACATGAGGAGCAGTAGTATCGAGATCGTTAAGCGGTTCAACCCGAAACCCCCACGTAGAGTGCTTAAATAGGGATAATGAAGATGAAGATGGGAAAAAACTTGGGCTAGAAGCCCCGGATACTAGTCCTTAGCCTAGATCGGTTATCCCCCTGCTGATGCCCGGTGGCATGGTCCTCTCAACCGTTAGCGCAGCACCAGTTGGCGGCTTAATCTCAACCTTTATGACATCGTAGCTTGTAGGCTTGTTCGCCTCGTCTCCAAAGATTATTAGTAGTATCGCTTTCTCGCCTAAATCCAGATTAGTATCCATAGAGCTGTAGTCTATCCATATCATAGCAGCAATTATGTAGTCCTTTGGATTATTATTTCCTATTATCTTTCCGGAGTGGTATTTGTTTATCTCATTGTATATCTCTGTAACGTTTATACTCCTACCTATGCCGCCGTCAACACCAGTTACGCCTGAATTTACAAGGTCTATTTCACCAGTCCTGTTGTATAGCGTTAGGTTGTATGTTCCTGTTATAGCATTGAAGTACACGAACCCATAGTACTCGTAGATATCGGCAAATGACTCGTAGTTTGACAACCAGTATATTATTGCGGTTCTGTTCGGGTCTAGATCTACTGATCCTCTACCTGGACTGACTTTTAGTGGTATTATTG
>QMWW01000072.1 GCA_003661825.1 Thermoprotei archaeon | reverse complement strand
TTATATTGTGTATATGAAAATGTATTTCTCTATGAGCAGCTTGTTTTAGATATTGTTGGAATTAGCTATAAGTTTCATTAATGTGATTATAGTAAGGTGAAGAATCATGAGAAGCAATTTCATTTCCTACTTATCTAGCTTATATTGAAGTATGTAATTCATATACTTATCTACTTTTATTATAAGAGTAGCTTCTTCAACAGCTCTTCGATTTCTTCGTTAAGTGAGTAGAATTTATAACTTCTACTACTGCTGACGTTGAAAATGTGAATTTTAACTATCTTTAGAACGGTCAGTTTCTTCAATGCTTCGTTAAGCTTCTTATAGTTTACTCTAAGTCTTCTTCCGAGAGCTCTGAAACTGAGGGGCCCGTTGTAAAGTAGTTCTATAACTATACGGATCCTAATATCGTCTTCCATAGCTTTAACCAGTAATACAAGGACTTTCTGATAATACCCATTTTCTTCATTGCGTTTCATGAGAATGATTCACCTTGAATACGTAGGTGTAATCGGAAGTAGCAACTATATACAATGTCGTACAATTGTCGTTATCTATGTACTTAATTATTGGCTTCTCTAGAAGTCTTGCCACTTTAACAAGATCTTCTATGCCGGAAACCTGAACAATTCTATCGTTTCTAAGTAGTGGAGGATCCTCCGCACTAATAATTATGTTTCCGTACTTAGAGTCTATAACATTTACAAAAGTTCTAGAGCTAGTTCGCGACCGAAATACCAGTAGAGCACCTGAAGTGATTACCCCTACAGATGTTATCAATGTTGATATGCTTCTAACAGTCCCTACATCTAAGCCGAAGAGTTTCTGAGGTATGGAAAGATTCTTCTTCTGTTCTTCAGGCACTTCATACGCTAGAGCACCGTCTACATCGATCCTATTCCTAGCAATATCTATCGCAAAGGATATCCTGTGGCTATTCGTGTCCAGTACAACTAGGGTACCTACTTTAACACTGTGGTTCGCATGGACATCTACTACCACATCGAAGAAACTGAGCTTCTGACCCAATTCTCTACATAGGGATTCCATGTACTGGGAAGCATTGTTTAAATCTATGTATAGCGAGATACCCGTATAGTTTTCGAAATTCAGCTTTTTCTCGATATACTTTTTACTCCATCCATCAGGATGCTTAAGAAATACGTTGAGCTCTACATCACCTAGGGCTTCAGCTTCTTCAACTCTATAGCTATAGCTCAAATTAATACCTTCGACAAGGTTTAGGTACATAGGTAGCTCGCTACCTATAGAGATGGTACAGTTATCGTATATCCGGTTAGGTTTCAAGTAATAGTATCCCGAGAACATAGACACCTTCTTGTACCTATAGGTAACCTCCTGAAGAGTTACGTAAGGTTCCTTCGAGTAAGCTAGAAAACCTAGGAAACTCCCGAAAATTGTTATAACTATTGCCAGAACCAGAAGAACTAGAGTTAGTACATGTCTATTCGCCATTTGAAATCATCTTAAAAATCTACACGTACCCAGAGATATAGAGTACAGCCTTATATAAAAGTGTTTCTTTTTAAGTACAAGATCATAATCCCAGAAATAACGAGTATTAAAGTAGTTGAAAAGAGCATTAAAAACATGTCAAGCTTCTGAACAATTTTAATGATATTCTGCCTGAAAAATATAGTTACTAGCCCCAGTCTAGGTATTCTCCCTACAACTTTTCCAATAATGTTGTCTGTAGGCACTATGAATGGGTCCGGATTGGGATTGTTATCTCCTTTGGTTCTCACATCATGGCTATACACTTCTATAACCCTATGAACAACAACCTTATTCTCAATCTTAAACACAACTATATCGCCTATAGATACGTCTAAAGGTTTCTTCGTATCAACCAAAACTATATCGCCAACATATAGCGTTGGAACCATGCTTTCACTAATAACAACAAGTGGAATGATCTTCATGTATATCGAGTAGAGGATAAGAAATATAGTAACGAAGATAGCTGCATCGATAGCTATGCCTAGGAATCTCCGTACCGAACCCCTCTTGAAAACGTTTTTTGCAAAATGCTTTAGCTTAGGGGTTGAGGAGTCTATATATGTAGCAACTACATAGTATGTTAGTGCCGATAGGGCTTTCCATGCAACACCTAGGCTAGAAGTATCCAGTGCTAAAGGCGAGAACCTCCAGTAGCCATCGACAACAGTTCTAAAAACTAGAGCTGGTAGAAAACCTCCGTGTAGATGTATTAAGGATATTGTAAAGCTGTACACAAAATCACTGATCATGTTTATAGGAGATAGAAGAGTATGCTGAACATAGTTTACAATACTTGGAATAGTCTCGCCGAAAAACATGCCTACAACAGTACCTATCAAGAGCATTACGAAGCGTTTCCTTGCTAAACCCATAGCCATAGATCTCGCAACTTCAACTCCTAGGATACGTACGAGAAACACGGCTAGACCGGACAGAAAAGAAAAGAATGTTAGACTAGGCCTAGCTGCGAAACCGAATACAAAACCTAAGAATGTGTACAGAGAGATAAGTACCAGAGCTACTGTCAGCGAGTTATGGGTTTCTATAGAGCCTAGACCTCTACGAAAAACAACAAAAGGGATAGATAAGGCGATAACGAAGCTCCATACAGAGTAGGTTAGGTAGAAACCTTGGAAACCACCTAGAACCATAGCGATGCTAGGGGTAAGGAATAGTGCAACTATAGATAAGAGCTCAGCGGTTCTTCTACCGTAGATAGCCATTCTTTATCCACCATAGGCGGAAAAGGTTTTGGATTGAAAAAGGTCTTTCTATCCCAGACATAGCCTCTACTTCCTAACTATCTCTATAGATGCTGACACGTTTTTATTGCCTATGTCGGTTTCGATGTACACAATATTATCGAAATGTTTATCCTCTAAATCGTTCCATAGACTACCTACAAACTCGTCCGTAGGCTTGAACTTTAGGTATACTAAGATAGTCTCGCCATAGTTCAGAGCTCTGTCAAGGTCTATACTTACTGTAACTACATTATCTACATTATTTACTGTGTAGCTGTAGGAGGTTAATTCTTTGGTACACCCTCTGCTATCCAGTAGGTACAGCCTTACTTTACCTTCTCTACCATCGTTTACATCAAAGTGGAAATCGTACTCATCCCTAATCTCCATCCATGTTATACCTTCGCCAGATATCTGTATAACACTGTAGAATGCGCCTGGAGAAACACTTACAATCTCGCCGCTATGTAGACCGGTATCGGGAACCTCTACCTCTATTCTATCTAGCAACCCTCCTAACTTAGCTGGGCACAGCTCAAAATCTGTTTCCGTATCCCTAAACACTTTCGATACATACAGCTCTGGTAGCTGCCTTAAACCGAAGTTATTGTCCGTACTAGAGGATCCTGGAGAGACTGTTACAAATATTGTAGAGGGTGTTGTAAATTCGTAGCTCGGTAATGTGTAAGCCACTACAGTGTAATCCTTTGTCCCTAGCGGGTACACTGCAAACTCGTAGTAACCATCACTACCCGTGCTACACGTGCTAACTAGATTTCCTTGATCATCATGTAGCTCTACACTTACACCACCTAACGGATTCTCACCAAGATCCCAGTTACCGTTCCCATTCATATCGTTAAAGGCGTAGCCGCTTATGGTTGCCATCTCCACCTCTGCTTCATTCCACTGTATATACCTTAGATGTACTTGCACCTCGTATTCAATACCTTGCTCAGCTTCTTGCAACACCTCCAGATAGATAGTATAGGATGCTATATCTCCTGGATGTAGCTGAGATATTCTAGGTTCGAACACAACCCTTATACCGCTAGGCACCTCAGTTACTTCATAGAACGGTCCTGTAACAGGTACACTACCTGTATTCCTTACATTGAAATATATTGTGCAGCTGTAACCTGGGTAACTATTTACAACAACTATACTGAGATCCAGATCGTCGTCGCCAGAAGGGTTACCTAGATCCTCATCCTCTAACTCGACCAGGTTAGCAACACAATCAGCAACCCAAGCTTTTCCAAACTCGTCACCTTCAACAACTAGAAAACCGTCAAATTCCACATCTACATCCCCTGTCTCAACAACAGAGTTTATTATCAAGGCCTCGCCCCACAAAGCTAGAGCTGACGATAATATGCCTAGAATCAGCATGGGTAGGATTAGGTACAGCGACTTCATGTAGAGCACACTCTGCATAAGGAATTAGATTTAAAAAATTTATTCATTTAGATTACCCCCTAATTCGCTTACTTCTGCGGTACGCTGTACTCGTTCCATTGAACTGCTTCCAAGCTTAGGTTGAAGGTTAGTGTAGCTCCCTGTGGTGCGTCTTGGAGTACCGTTATATCGAAACTCATATCGGCACTTTCGCATGGTTCCAGCTGAACACCGAAGTTGTCACCCCACCACACCAGTATATCCGGCTTCCCATCGTTTGTAAGATCTATTTCAACACCTTCTTGCAGCTCTTGCTCGTTAAGCTCGTAGTACTCCGTATTGTCGATTATCATTCTCCATATCTTTAGAGGTATCGTTCCATCGTTATGCACTTTGAACGCTATGTGGGTATAGTACCATGGATACACATTTCTCAGCGTTACCTCCATAGCATCGTAATCTCCGTCACCGTCGCTATCTACGAGCTCTATATCTGTACACCCAACATCTTTATCAAGCTGGACAGCGCCAGGCAGTGGTAGATTCGACGCGTTCCAATCGTTTCCTCCGCTAACTCCGTCGCCAGCTTGAAGTCCGCATGCATCGAGGTATATTATTGTGCCGCTCATTATCTCGAAATCGAGTTCTCCGGTTCTAACATCGCTATTGATTCTCAGAACATCGCTCCACATAGCGAAAGCAGAGAGCATTACAGCGAAGATAGCGAAAATTGTTAAAAAAGTTACTGAGCTTTTACTCATTTCTATCCCCTTTACCTACTACTTCCTTAGACTACACTTCGTTCCACTGTGCAAATGTTAGCGATACATCGAATGGATAGGAGGTGTTCTCTTCAGCGTCTTGTAGTACTTCTATGTGCAGTATGTAGGTAGAGTTACCGCCTGGCTCTATCTGGGTATCTTCTGGCGTGGTTAGGGATACTGATAGCGCTGTTGTGTCTACACCGCTGATTTCGTGGTCAAGTAGCTTCACTGGTATTGTCCCAATATTATCTATTATCACGGTTATGTCTGCAGAGTATCCTGGGTATGTGTTGTTGAGTACTACATGGAGTTTTATCGGGTTCGCATCATCGTAGAGCTCTACGTCAACTGAGCATGTTGCAACATCTTTATTCTCTGAATTGCTAAATCCTTCTGCCTGGGGATCTGGACCTGTATCGCTGCAGCCCCAGCCCGAGAACTTCACCTTTACTTCGCCTGTATTCACCGTTACGTTCATCATCAGTGTTTCGCTCCACATAGCGAAAGCCATTCCTAATACTGCTACTACCATCACTAGGGGGATTATTGCTTTGAAAGCTGCTTCCATTTTGTTCACCTGGTAAGATTATCTGCATACACTGTTATTGTATGTGTGCGTGCAGATGTAACAGTTGTTTTTAAGTATTCGTAACGTCTTCTCTTTTTCGTAACAAAATGCGTGAAAGTAATTGAATAGTTTCGTCACGGTACTACGGGAGCTATAGAAATTCTTAGAAACAACCTAGTTCTCCTTAGAGAAGACAATTCTATTCAACTCTTCTTTAAATCTTGACGGATTTTTCCATAAATACTAGTCAAAACCTCTACCACTTTATCCTTAGCTAACCTTCTGTACATATTAAGGGTTTCCCTAACTAACTTTGATAAACTGGAGGGAGGCTCTATTACCCCACCTACAACACCAAGTGTAACAAGTACGACAAGAAACAACGTACTAATAGGCGCGTCCACTGCCGTATTGGCTACTGTTCTTGTAG
>QMWW01000071.1 GCA_003661825.1 Thermoprotei archaeon | reverse complement strand
GTATATGGGTATTGGCTCTCTCACCTTAGCTCTTCCTCTTTTTGATATCCTTATATACTTCGAAACCTTTTGACGTTAGCCTTATTATGTTGAACTTGCCCTTCCTAATGATCTCTACATACCCTTCTTCGGCTAGTCTTCTTATGCGTCTGCTTATAGAAGACTTAGGTCTACCAGTAAGTGATACCAGCTTGCTCTGCCTAATACCTTCTTCTCCAGAATCACCTGTCAGCTCTATAATTTTCTTACTAGTCTCATCTTCTAAAACACTTGGTGGAAGCTCTTCTACCTCAATACCTCTGCGTCTGGATATAATATAGTACACTGTACCAGCAATAGCGATTATAGCTACTATTGCGAGGGCTGGTATTAACAAGGCGGATCCGTTGATGCAAGGTATTTGCCCGCCTCCCGTAGACGTGGTATTATTCTCTGATAGTGTGATAAGAGATAGTGCTATAAAGTATACTAGCGGTTTGTTTATAACTATTTCGAGATTCCCATTTAGTGCTTTATAGCTTACTCCTTCAGTTGGTTCAATATCTACTACTTTGTAGTCTCCTGAAAGCAGTATACTTACCTGGATGTATTCTGTTATAGAATACTCCATTAAATCCATATAGAATACATAAAGACCTGGAGCTAGCTCGTCTGCATAGTTGTATATAACGTAGTCTATCTTCACGATCTTAGAGTTATTTGTATAAACAGTTATAGTAGCGTTTTCATTTACTTGGAAAAACAACTCGATACCCTGGTCGTTAACAATGCTTATTACATCATATTGTCCTTTCTCAGGAGGTTTAAGAAGAGGAATGACCACTGTCCTAAAACTGCCTTCTTTGCCAAATACTACTGTCTGGTTAACATATCCTGTATTTGTGTCTAGGTTATAATATAAATCCACTATAATGGATGACACTGTAGGTGAATATGAATCACAACTAACACTATATAGCGTACTTATTATTATAACAGTAAAAAACAGTAAAATATACCTCATATGTTACACCTATACCGATACAATCATAGGATTATATAGACATACCTTTTAAACATTACACCTAGTAGTGTAGAATCACTACCTTTGTATAATAGGAATATATAGGGTAAATAGTCGTGTAAAAACTACTTCTTTCTAGCCATAAGTAGCGCTAGTATAGCGATTACGGCAAATACGGTTATAACTAAGTAGAGATATAGTGGCTCATCAAACATGTACTCTGCTTCCTCCATCGCTGGAGGAGGACTAGGCTGTTGCGAATAGGGGGTTCTAGTTTCTGGTGCACTAGGTGTATGTTCAGCTGTAGGACTCGTAACCATACTTCCTACGGTTTGAGCGTCTTCTTCTAGGGTTGGCTCTTTCCATAGAGTCAGTATATAGAGGCCTTGTCTTGTAAGCTTGATCCTTGTTGTATCATTGATGGTTAAGACTTCTGCTTCCGGCTCTACTACAGTGCTATATGATCCGCTAACTATAATGGTTACTTCAAGGGGTATAGCGTATTCCGTAAGATCTATTATCCCTGAGTAAGCATCTATGCCTATTTCGTCAAATAAGCCTGAGACCATATACGTTATAGTTATTTTCTTGGTCCCGTTTACAAATACCGATATAACTCTTCCTACTTCATCATAGCTGTAGGGTAAGGTATTGCCATATTCGTCTACTACGTCTACTATGAGGCCCACGTTATTGCTGATCAGCTTTATATCCACTATAGCGTTGACTAGCCTTTCCGTTAAGGTCACATCTAGTACTGTTAAGCCTTCGTTAACCTGCAGATCATACACAACTTCGACCTTTAGATTTGCTATCTGATCTTCAATACCATGAGCCGTGCTGGATAGAGCCATGGTAGCTATAACGAATGCTATCAAACAGTACTTCAGCGCTGAAATATTCATTCTCTATCCCCACCTACCTAGTACTGTTATAGGATCTAAGTGGTAGATACTGTATAGGAAAAAGGTTTAGCTACTTTATACAGTGGTTAGCCACTAAAGCTACGTACCGTGCTTCTCTATGTAGTGCTCCAGTATATCGCTGATATCTACTTCTACTCCAATATCTATTTCTATCTCATTCTCTATCTCTTCGACAACTTTGAATATTAGCTCAATTCCTAGAGCATCGCTAGCATTACTTATATCTAGCACTAAGTTCTCTATGTACTGCTTCAGTTCTCCCATTCTAATAGTCTTAACTGGTCCCCTGCCAGCTACTAATCCGTGGTTCTCTAGCCACGTCCATATGGCGCTGCTTACTTCATCGTCTGGTGAATGATACGCTATATAGGTTATTAGACCTACTATGACGTTAGAAGCCACTTTTATGCTCCTATTCTTCATTACCTCTTTATGTTCTTCGATTTCTAATCTAATAACGTGCTTCAGATCGGTCCACGACTTTATCTCTCCTCTCATAATTCTCTCTCTAACTCGTTCACGTAGCCAGCCTGGCATTTTCTCGAGCATTTCCTCGACTACTTCTTTCTTAATCTTCTTAGCATAGATCCTATGAGTGATCGGTTCATCTGGTTCTACTCCTAGTCTTAGCCCGGTTACGAATACCGATTTAACTAGTATGCTATAAGCCCTAACGTAGGTATGATAGCCCTTGACAGAATACTTGAAGGCTAGTTGGACGTAAGATTCGTTGATTAGCGCTAGACTAGTATTCAACAGTCCATCGCCGATGGATTCTAGTGCTTCAACCTGTGAAGGTACAGTGATGTTCAGCTCCTGTGCTCTTTCTTTTGCTTCTTCTAACAAAGATCTTAGCTCTAAGGCCTTGTTGTAGACAGCTAGTATAACATCCTTACTAAGCGTAGCATTAGCTTCAATGTTTTCTTCCATGGTCTTAGCTAGTACAGGGTAAGCAGTTACCGGTGCGTGACCGTATATGATAGCTGCTACCATAGCATAGGCTTTAGCTCTTGTTTCATTAGCATTACTGGTATTGATTGCTTTCTCTAAGAAACTCTCGGCAAGCCTTACTACAACCTTAGCTAGCGTAACATTATGCTCTATAGACCACTCTAGTAAAGGCATTGTTAAGTTCTTTACATTATATACTAAGGTAAGCATATCTTTGAATTCCATCGGCTCTCTAACTATTATTCTTGTATCTTCTTCATCCTCTCCATCTATCTCTATTTCTACCTCTACTTCATCGTCTTCTTCGTGCTTGTGTTCATCTTCAAAGTCTTCTCCGATTACCGTTGACGATACGGACACTATTGATGCAAGCATTAACACTATGAAGAGTACTCCGAAGATCTTGATCCACTCCATCCTCTTACCCACCTCCTAGGGGGTATCTCTATAGTTTCATTTATAAAAGGGCCTCCGCGATACCGTTAATAGATAGATGTTCCATGCCTCGAAGAAACGATCTGAAACGATGAATCCGAGAGGCGTAGCCTGGTTGACCTGGACTTATGACTGGCTTTACAGCTGTCCCTCCATAGTAGTTCTTGGCAGGTTTAAGGTAGGGAAGTACGAAGGCGTCTCTATTCTGAATCTTCTTTATCCCCGTGTAGTAGTCCTAGGTAGAGGATCTAGCATAACCGTCTACTCAAATATACCTAGCTACTTTTATGGGGAAGTAGTTAGGGATATTTGTATTAACTTGAGCAGAGGAGTGTTTCCAAACAGAGATTTTATCGAGAACGCTATCACCAAGGCTATGTACTATGGTGGTTTAAGCCTTTTCGTGAAAAAAGGAGGAGAAGCTGTGCCCCTCCTCTTTGAACTAATAGATACCAGTAGGTACAGCTTTTACTTCAAACCCGCGGCTACACCAAGCTCTCTCCACGAATCACCTGTAGAGTACTGGCTCCTCCTAGGACTGGGTCTTA
Source organism: Thermoprotei archaeon (assembly GCA_003661825.1). GTDB lineage: Archaea > Thermoproteota > Thermoprotei_A > Sulfolobales > Desulfurococcaceae > QMWW01. Next base: position 2,066 of record QMWW01000071.1, on the reverse strand, counting down.
GAACAGGGATAGTCGAGTACATAGTTGAACCCTGCTTAAAGCTTGGAGGATATAGCGATGGAGTATGCCGTATTAACGTGGGTGTAGGCGAGCTGGTAATAGCATCTAAGAAAGGCTTTGAAGAGCCTGGATACATGAGAGTAGTTCCAGACAATAATCCGCTTAGACATGTAGTTAAAGTTAAATAAAACTGGTGCATCTCTAAAACAGATGATGAATCTCACGGACAATTGAGATCGGTGATCGAGGAGGTTTCGGCTGATAAATATATTCTTTATTACGCTCGCTACACTATAATGGTATTACAGTAACTGGGTCTGTATTGGTGTATACAGGTCATGGTTATATCAGTTACAGATATGAGGGTTCTAGAAGTAAACACCGTAGCACTAGGCATCCCTCTAGCCATGTTGATGGAAGCAGCTGGTAAAAGTGTTGCTGACGTAGTTATTAACGAGGTTGAGCCGGAGGAAACGGGTAAAGTAGTGATCCTGGCTGGTAAAGGGGGTAATGGTGGTGATGCATTAGTAGCAGCTAGATACCTAGCCAGCCGGGGGTATAGAGTAGAGGTAATACTAGCCTATAGTAGCAAGGAAATCGAGCACCCGGATACTCTATATAACTACCGCATCGCATCAAGGCTTGAATCCATAAAGATCCACAAATCTTCGTCTCTAGATATCCTGCAGAACGCAGAAGTAATAATAGATGGATTGCTTGGTACTGGTGTGAGAGGAGAGCTAAGGGATCCTATACGTAGCATCGTTGAGGCATCTAATAAGGCGAGTGCAAAGCTAAAAATAGCTATTGATACGCCTACAGGCCTTAACCCGGATACAGGGGAAGTACATGGTGTAGCGTTTAAAGCGGATAAAACAGTTACTTTTCACGACGTAAAGCCCGGATTGTTGAAGAGCCCTGAATATACTGGTGACCTAGTTGTAGCGAACATAGGTATACCGCAGGAAGCCCAGATATATGTGGGTCCCGGCGATCTGATGTATAGGGTTCCAACGAGGCCAAGCGATATCTACAAGGGTAAAGCTGGGCGTATAGCGGTTATTGGTGGTAGCCAGAGATTTACGGGAGCCCCGGCTCTTTCTGGTTTAGCGGCTCTAGCTACTGGCTCTGATTTAGCATTTATCATAACGCCAGATGCTGTTAGAGGCATTATTGCATCGTATTCTCCGGAGCTTATAACGCTACCATATAGGGGATCCTACTTGAGGGTGGAGGATGTAGACAGCGTACTTGACTATATCGAGAGGATCAGGCCACACGTCGTAGTTCTTGGTCCAGGCTTAGGCGATCGACCGGAAACAATCGAAGCTGTCAAAAAGCTCATCTTTGAACTAGTAGAGAAGAAGATAGGTCTTGTTATTGATGCCGATGCGCTAAAAGCTGTGCAAAACTATAGCGGTGGTTTTGGAGGTTATGCGGTGCTCACCCCCCATCGGGGAGAGTTTAGAAGACTTTACGGTGGAGAACTAACTGGTAAATTAGAGGTGGACGGAGAGAAAGTGGCTAAGCTTGCATCTGATCTTGATGCCACGGTTCTGCTTAAAGCCCCTATAGACATTATCAGCGATGGAAATAACATAAAGTACAACAAGACGGGTAATCCGTACATGTCTACCGGGGGGACGGGAGATGTATTATCTGGTATTGTGGCATCTCTACTAGCATGGACTAAGAACCCCTACGTAGCTGCTTACGTTGCTGCTTATGTAAACGGCGTAGCTGGTGATTATCTTCTCAAAGAGAACAAGACAGTATCGCCTACTAAAATGATCGAAGTAATTCCAGCTATAATAAGAGACCCGCTCAGTATACATAGAGACCTATATCTCGGGTAGTAACAGGATATCTATATAGTATGCTATCTACAATACACCTACAAGCTACTAGCGAGGCGTATAAATATGGTGTTCATCGGGAGGGAAGATAAAGGGGAAGACGTTGAAGAGAGCAAAGTAAAGGAGGACTATATAGCCGATGAAAATGGGATAGCCCTGATCTACTATTCGTCCTCTAAGTGTGCTAGATGTCCCTTACGAAGTCTTTGC
>QMWW01000070.1 GCA_003661825.1 Thermoprotei archaeon | reverse complement strand
GTTGTGGTTTGCTCCAACAACAATGGTTACGAACGTATTGTCGCGTAGCTTGATGTCGTGGAAGGGCTCTGCGTGGATCCTGGGATGTGGGCCTGCATTAATGTATACCTGGGGCTGCTCGGAGCCCAGTCTGTAGAGGATACTGTATGCTTCAGCTGCTAGCTCTGTTTCGGAAACCCCTGGTTTAGCAATAGACTCTAGGTGTTCAACGGCTTTCCTAGCCTTAGACCCAGCTACCCGTATGGCTTTGAGCTCGTACTCGTCTTTAACCATCTTCATCTCGTCCAGGATCTCCGAGACATCCACTACCTTGACACCGGGGTTAAGCCTCTTAAACATCTCGTAGAACAGTATGTAGGCGTCTCTCTCCACCCCAAACTCTAAGCCTACAGCGCGGTACCCCTCTTCCCTGATGATCCCCGATACCCTGCGCATTAAATCGCCGCCATCAATGTATGTTACAACTCTCTCTATCCAAGTCTTCTCCCTAAACCCCTCTTCCTCTCCCTTAGCAACAAACGCTACTGGCTCCCCGCTACAAGGGATTAGGAGAGCTGGTCTAAGCCACTTAACCCCCGTGAAGTAGGCGTAGCTAGAGAGAGTCCTTATCATAACAGCGTCCACTTCTCCGCTACACACCCGCTCTCTAAACTTCTCCAGCCTCCTGACCAGAACGCTTCGAGGAAACCTCGTTCCAACCACCTAGGCTACCACTGTGAGAGTGGTATACAGCCGCTACACTAATGTGTCTATCGGTAAGGCCTCACTCTATCTTCCTGGCTAAAACCACTTCTCTACCAACTACTCTATACCTCTGCACCGCAGACTCTATGAGGGGGAGCAGCTCTTCGTCTACAAGTAGCTTCAACTTATACACTCCTCTAGACAGAGCTAGGGTTATAACGTCTTCTAGCGCTCCTCTAAGCTCACGGGTATCTGAGACCCAGAGGTAGAGCTTTCCAGCCGAGCGATCCATAGGCATGGTTTCTATCACGAAACACGTTCTTCCCTCTCTAAGACAGCCTCTAATCCACTCCACTCTCCCAAGCTCTACAGCATAAACGAACTTATCCTTGAGCCAAGCAGTATACGATGTAAGTATACGAGGAGATACAAACACCATGTCTGCTAGCAAGTCGTAGTTGCCCGGGAAAGGCTTTAAGCGCGACTGCTCCGCTGAACTACTAGTTGCGCACTCTAGCTCTACAGCAACCACCCTGAATAACTGCTCTCTAAACCCACACTTCTCGTAGAAACCTATTGCTTCTCTAGTAGGCCATACTACTAGCTTCTCGCAACCATGCTCTTTGGCGATCCTGTAGGCTTCATTGACTAGAGCTCTCCCAATACCCCTCCTCCTATAGCTTGCATGGACTTCCAGTACATCTATGAATCCATGCATACCAACTGATCCCTTTTCTACACCTATGTATAGCTCTAGCTCTCCAACAATCCTGCCATCAGCTATTGCTACCAGAGGGTACTGTCCGTAAACGAGCAGATAGTTGATGTGTACGGATAGAGTCTCAATGCTCATCCAAGGCCCTCCGTGGAGGAACCTCTCCCAAACCGATAGGTCTTTATACGTAGCCTTTACTCTTCTACCACCAACTGTTCTAAACCACTCGCTTACCCCTGAGCAGTACACTTCGACTATCTCGTCTATGTCGTCTAGCTCTGCTCGTCTTATCTCTATGTGCAAGAACGGCTCCTCCTAGAGCTCTTCTACGATGTCATTGGTAAAAAGCTTGGGTTTAGAGATATTCTAGCCCCTGTCCCCTAGAACGGGACACCAGCTACTAATGCTACGTTAGCGTATGGAGTGTACTCTCCTGTTCTAACCACGAACTTGGCCTTTGATACGTATTTCTGCTTGAACTCTTCGTGGGGGACGTGTTCAATGTCTTTACCGGGGTCTAGTCCTTGGTGCTTTTTGAGGAGCGCGACTATTGCTTCGTATACCTTTAGACTAACCTCTCTGGTCTCGGTGGCTATGATGGCTTTCTCTACGACTACTTCTTTCAGAATGGCTTCGAGAACTTCTAGGAAGCGCGGTATACCGGGCGCTACTGCTAGGTCGATCCTCGTAACGCCCTGTGGTATGGGTAGCCCGGCATCTGATACTACGAATAAGTCCGTGTGGCCGAGCTGTGCAATACTGTAGAGGAGGGAGGGGTTAATTATGCCTGTTTTCTTCAAGTCTATACACCTCTGTACCTGTATGTATGGATTAAGCCCTGTTCTACGGCTCTACCAAGTATATACTTATAACTATCTAGTAGTTATGTCATTATATAAAGGAGCCTCTGCTCCACCGCTTTACATCCCTGGGTGGTACTGTGAGGATCACGGTTGCTGGGAGCATTCACATGGATTTCTACATAAACCTGCCCCGGCTCCCGGTACCTGGCGAAACCGTTCTAGGCAAAGGCTTCACCATGCTACCCGGCGGTAAGGGAGCTAACCAGGCAGTAGGTTGTGCTAGGCTAGGCGCCTACACCTACATGGTTAGCAGGGTTGGAAAAGACTTCATGGGCAAAGAGCTGTTGAAGAACCTGCGGGAGAACGGAGTAGATACTAGGTATATTAGGGTAGACGAGGAGACGCATACTGGTGTAGCCTTTATACTGCTTGATGAATCCTCCGGGGAAAATATGATCGCCGTAGCGCCTGGAACGGACTACCGCGTATCTGTAGAAGACGTCGACAACTCCATGAAGGCTATCGAGGAATCAGATGTACTGCTTCTACAGCTAGAGATCCCGGTTGAAACGGTGTACTATGCCGCGAAGAAGGCTTGGGAGAAGGGAGTTAAGGTAGTGCTAAACCCAGCCCCCGCTAGAGAGCTGCCAAGCGATATATATAGGTACCTATACGCTCTAACGCCTAATAGGGTTGAAGCATCTCTCCTCTCCGGAGTAGAGGTTAAGACTATAGACGATGCCGTAAAAGCTGGTAGAGAGCTAGTTAGTAGAGGAGTAGAGTACGTGGTGATAACTCTCGGTAGGGAGGGCTCGCTGATCGTATCACGCGATATGGCTAAGCACGTACCAGCGTTCAAGGTTAAAGCAGTCGATACTACTGGAGCAGGCGATGCCTTCAACGCCGCGCTAGCCGTAGCTATAGCCGAGGCTAGAGACATGGTTGAAGCGTGCCGTATAGCCAATGCTGCAGCAGCTATACAGATAACGAGGCTAGGCGCTCAATCCGGTCTACCGAGTAGAGAGGAGCTAGAAGAGTTCCTAGCTAAGCACTCGAGCTAGTGGTGAGAGCTATGAGTCCAAGCCGTGAACCTCTGCTTAAAGCTATTGGTATAGTGAAGAAGTTTCCAGGAGTCATAGCGCTTAAGGGCGTAGACTTCGACCTATACGAAGGCGAGATACACGCGCTGGTAGGGCAGAACGGTGCCGGTAAATCGACGTTCGTGAAGATCCTGAACGGCATATTCGTACCCGACTCGGGGAAGATCCTCCTAAATGGGAGAGAGGTATCGATAAAGAGTGCTGGAGAAGCTAAGAGGCTCGGAATAACTCTTGTCCACCAAGAGATAACTCTTGTCCCCTACCTCTCCGTAGCAGAGAACGTGTACCTAGCTAAGATGCCGTTTATGAAGAAGCCCGTATCACTGGTCAACCGGAGAGAAGTAGAGGCTTTCGCGTCGAAGTACCTGGAACTACTGGAGCTAAGGGTTGATCCCTGGACTAAGGTCAAGGAGCTGAGCGTAGGCGAGCAACAGCTAGTGCAGATAGCTAGAGCACTAGCCGAAGACGCTAAGATCATCTGTTTAGACGAGCCTACCAGCCCTCTAACACCCGGAGAAGTTAAGAGGCTATTCAGGATACTGAGAGAGCTCAGAGAAAGGGGTAAAGCCATAATATTCATTACGCACCACATAGAGGAGGTATTCGAGATAGCCGATCGAGTCACTATCCTCAGAGACGGGGTAAAAGTAGCTACTCTCTCCATAGAGAAGGCTACTCCACGCGACATAGTCAAGCTCATGATCGGTAAGGAGCCGAGCGAGTTCTACGTAACTAGGGAGAAGAAGGTTGAGAGGAGGGAAGAGCCTATACTCGTTGTTAGAAACCTCTCAACTGTAAGCAGCAAGCTCCGGGGAACTAGCCTAAACAACATATCGTTCGAGCTATACCGAGGAGAGATCCTGGGGATAACGGGGCTACTCGGATCCGGTAAGACGGAGCTCGGAAAAGCGCTGATAGGAATGGAGAAAGTAGTTTCTGGTGAGATAATCCTGGAGGGATCTAGGGTTTCTATAAACAACCCCATACAGGCGCTACGCCTAGGAATATACTATCTCCCGGAGAATAGGAGGCTTGAAGGCCTAGTCCCTACGCTCACGGTTAGAGAGAACATAGTGCTATCGCTTACAGACTACATTGCGAGGCTTATAGGGATACGTAAAGTGCAGATAGAGAAGAGTACTGCGGTGGAGTGGGTTAAGAAGCTGAACATAGTTACTCCTAGCACAGAGGTTAGAGTAATGAACTTAAGCGGCGGCAACCAGCAGAAGACCGTTATAGCTAAAGCGCTAGTAGCCAAGCCCAAGATCATGGTATTCGACGAACCCACTATGGGTATAGACGTTGAGGCGAAGGTAGAGATCAGGAGGATTATACGCGAACTAGCCGAGACCGGTCTCTCGATAATCCTCCTCTCATCAGATGTAGACGAAGTGCTTACTCTAGCCGATAGGATAATGGTGCTATATAAGGGGAAGCAAGTAGCCCTACTCCCCAACAAGGACTTGTCGAGAGACCGTATACTCGAGCTCATGAGTGGCGGGGCTCCATAAATTTTTTAGACCAATGGCTACTTGAATATATAAGCACTAAGAGTGATGCAGCCTTGGGGAGAGTTGGGACTGGAAGCCTAGGAGAAGCTCTAAGGGTTCTGTGGGGGAAGCTTGGAGTTTACGAAGAAGTTAAGCCTTTGATAGCTGTAGTCGGACTATTCGTAGCTTCAGCAGTTCTATCCCCCTACTTCCTAACACCTTACAACCAGCGGATCCTCCTCCTACAGACAGCTCCTCTAGCTATGCTAGCGCTCGGAGAATCCATGATAATACTGATGGGGAGCATAGACCTATCTCCAGGATCTACCATGGCTCTAGCAGGTACTGTAGCCGCTATAGTGTATACGGGGTACGGGTTCTCTCTACCGCTAGCTATAGCCTCGGGCCTAGCTACCGGTATGCTAATTGGATTCATCAACGGCCTCCTCGTTACCAGGGCGAAGATACCCTCTTTCGTGGCTACGCTAGCAGCATTAGTAGCTGGTAGAGGGATGGTGCTAATACTTACTGGTGGCCAGCCCGTCGTAGGCTTAGCGGCTTTCAAGGTATTCACGGATGAATATCTCCTACTACCGAACATGGTATGGGTATTCATATTATTTACGCTTCTAAACCTATTCTTGCTGAAGAGGACATCGCTGGGTCTAAAAGTATACGCTATCGGAGGGAACGAAGAAGCAGCACGCTACTCTGGAATAGGGGCTGATAACGTCAAGCTATCCGTATTCATGCTAGCTGGATTCTACTACGCTATAGCGGGTTTAATGATGAACGCTAGGCTAGAAGTAGCCTATCCTTGGACCGGATGGGGCTACGAGCTAGACGCTATAGCTTCATCTGTTCTAGGCGGTATCCAGCTAACTGGTGGAGTGGGATCGCCTATAGGCCCGGCCCTCGGAGCATACATGCTTACTCTGATAACAAACATCCTAGTACTACTAGGTGTAAGCCCCTATGTCCAGTGGGTTGTAAAAGGAGCGGTACTAGCTGTAGCAGCCACTGCTCTGACGCGTGGACTTAGATACGTTAAATAGCTCTACAGCCTCAACCCCTGTAAACATTAATGCACAGTATCTGTGATTGATATAGGGGTTCTCATTTCTTAACACTAATCCACATCTCTATATATAAATATATAAG
>QMWW01000069.1 GCA_003661825.1 Thermoprotei archaeon | reverse complement strand
GTCCTTAGAGCAGGGAGTGACGTGTTTGTAGTAACGGGCATACTTATATGGCTATCAGTAGCCGTTTCTGCAGTAATAGATAACGTGCCATATGTGGCTACAATGCTTCCAGTAATAGACATTATAGCTGAGAAAGTACATACAGATCCGGTTGTCATAGTATGGTCCCTGCTACTAGGCGCAACGCTAGGAGGAGGAATAACCTATATAGGTGCCTCAGCCAATGTAGTTGGGGTACGCATTCTCGAGAAAAAAGGGTATCAAATAACTTTCTACGACTTCATTAAGAAAAGTATACCATTTAATCTCGCAAATATACTCAGTGGCTGGATTCTCTACATATGGCTCTGGCTATTTTAATCAATAACATAGAAAGGCTTCTTATCTAAGTCTAGCTGCTTGGATTCTAGCTTCATCCTAATCCGGAGAGCAACATATTTGTCTTCAAGGCTAAAGCGTGGAGGATGGGGAACTTGAAGCTCTCCACCGCAATATGGACATTTACTTCGTGATAGCGTGTATTTACCGCATCGCACGCATCTACGAAGAAGCCACTTCAAGCCTCTACACGCTCATATCTAAACTCTACGCCTAGCTCGCTTGACAGCTTACCCGCAGCTTCTATTGCACTTTTAATAGCCCTCTCCGCATCTCTGTATTCATGGGATTCCACCTCAACAATGTACCGTGGAGAGCCAAGAAGATACACCCTACCTCTAACCTTATCGTGCTTACCAATAGTTTTTTCGATAACTGATAGAACCTTTTTAATCCTATCAACACCATCACCAGCTTGGCTTCTGAGAAACAGCAGAAACCTTACCCTAACGGTCTTTACTCTAATGTGTCGCCGTGCCTCCTCAACCAATATATTAATCCACTCCTTTGGAACACTAGCCTCAGCTAAAGCTTCTTCGCCTCTCACCACTGCCTCTTCAAGCCCCAGTAAAGGATCTCCATAGTAGTCCTCTAGCCTCCATATCACCTCACGATACGCTTCCTCCACGCTCTTCCCTATTTTGCTAGCTATGAGCTCTACTATATTCGAGGCTTTAAGGTACCTTTTCCACCAGAGCATTTTCCTTCTTCTCTCATTATCAGGGACTTTTTTGAGGGATACATCAACTGTTTTTCTCTTTCTATTAACTCTGATTACCTTGACAACGATCTTCTGATTCTCCCGTATAACGTCGCGTATGTTACGAACCCATCGAGAAGCTACTTCGCTCCATGGTAGATACGCTCTAAGACCATTGAATTCGTCTAGTGTAACGTATGCTCCATAATCAAAGACCTCCTTTACCGTAGCTACTACATATTCACCCACGTTTGGCAACTCTCTACGTGATAAAGGCATGTACCTCTACACCCCCCTCTACCAACTCAATACTACAATTACGGCTTAACCTTATAAATAGCTGTATATGAGTAAACCTGGTACTTATATACTGCACTCTCCACTTTATACATCGGTACAGTTGTTGAGCTAACCAGCTCAAAGTGCACTGGCTTCTCCACTTCAATAGGCCTACGCGAATAGACAGCGTTGATAACAGTATATCCCATCTCGTTTAGACCATTCACAATTAACTTGACCAGCAGGGTTTTTAACATGCGCGACGACCAGCTCAATGGGATCTCGTGGTGATATCTAGCATAGCTTATATCGATGTAGTCTGAGATACTATACCCGCTTATTTCCGCATATGTTAAAGTTCTGGATACATCGCCGAATACTCTGAAAGAGAGTACAGGTCTTCCCATAGCTTCTTCAAACGCTGTAGCAGCACCTAGATTGACGGTCTTAGAATTCGCTCCCGCCTTTAAATCGATGCTTATCACCTCGGAAACCATTATGTATACGCTGAGATTACTGTCTCTAACAAGCTTCTTGATCAAGCTATAAGCAACTTCTTCATCGCTCATAAGTATTTGTGACACTAAGCGCTGATTACCAGGGGGTCCTGCTGTATCTGCAAGCGTGTACACCTGTCCATTTAAGTAACCAACAATCCACTTGCTATAGCCCCAGTACGAGATGAATAGAGCATTTCCCACATGTCCTTTAATGCTTTCTAGGGCCTCTAGGATCGAGCTTCTATTAACTTCTTTAGCTATTTTGCGCGGAACATCAGCGTAGTATATTGAAGACGGAGTCGTAGATATGGAAAATGACAGTAAAGTATTCGAAGCGATACTGCCGATCAATATCCATAAAGCAACTACTGTGTAGAAGTACTTTGTTCTCCCCCTACTAAGCTTGTAAAGAGAAGAGGAAATACTCAGTAGACCAAGCGCTATAAAAGGCGTAACTGCTGCTACCGCTATTACCGAGAGAGAAGGGAGCCCGTACGCCAATATTATACATATAGCGAACAGGGATATGAGCATAAATTCTAGTACACGAACTGGGACACCGTATAAGATCTTACTTCTTACAACAGTTATAACCGCTAGAAGAGAAAATAGCCCTATAATCCCATAGTCAAACACCGGGCTATAAGTCTTTGTAGTACCAATAAATCTGATGCTATTCGGCATTAAGGATAGATAAGAAGCGATGCCTGCTATACATAAGGCAACAGCATATGGGAATACTAGCCCTACTAACTTAGCGCTTACAGCACTATGACCGCTAATATCTCTGAGTACCCAGCATGTAAGCCAGTTTACCAGTAATGCTACTGCTAATGCCGAACAGGAGAAAACATGATAAACCGTTACATATCTCATTCCAACCAATAACTCTAGAGAAAGAGAGAGTGCTAAGAGAGAGACTCCAACTGCTAAACTCCATTTATCCGCCACTCCCCTATAAGTTAACACCACAATATATAGTGAGTAGACGAGGGCTAAAAGCCATCCTTCCGACCAAGATAGCCATAGAAAGGCTGATAAACAAATTCCCAGCATCAATAGCCGATATTTACGGGTAGCGAAACCTTGACTAAAAAGTAGTAATACTAGTAGTAGGAGAGGCTGCAAGGTGTATGCTCCGTAGTTATTGTACTTAAACCAGTAGATAAAGCTCGGGGTAGTTGCAAAGAGTATAGATGAAGCAGCTGCAACCAGCGGATTTTTTGCTATTTTAAGCGAGACTATAAATACCGCTACAATGTACGTAACACCTAACAAGAGCGTTATGTAGCCGGGTTTAACGCCAGACAATGCTACAAGTATGTCCAAGAGCACCGGCAGTATAAGGGTACTAGTACCATTTGGATAACTAAACGAGTAATCGGTTAGCTCTAGACCTCGTCTAAAGTGATTAACCAAGTGTACATGAAGCCATGTTACACTGTCATCTGGTATTTCCTTTCCTTCAACGAGTACATAAGACAGACACAAATATATAGAAAGAGCTAGTGCTATCAGTACTAATGAAATCAGCAAAACAGGTTTTTCCCGGTACTTCATATCACTAACCACTGACCCAGATCACCATCTAATTGCTGCAGATAGCCCAGGTTTATGTTTTAATGATGATAGAAACAATAAAAAACTAGCCCTAGGTCTTGATACTTACTTAGAGGTTAGTGGTGAAAATTAGCCGTGAAAACTAAGAGAGAACTTCTAGGCTATCTAATGGAGTATGAATACATAACCGAGAAAGCTGCCAATGTAGCTATAGCGGTATGTTTTCTCATAGTCTTGCTTATAATACCAAACTGGCCTACAACGCTCGTAAACTATGTGGAGAACCCAGCTACTATGGAATTATCGGAGCTAGGCAATTCTATTCTATCAACGACTCTGATCTTAGCAACAGGGCTAACAGCATACTTAGTACCCCATTTTGAGCCCATGCTAAAACCACGCTCATTCAGAGAATTACGTGATAAGAAGACCAGGGATCTCTATCTAGCTGTAATAGCTTCTGTAGTATCGATTACAGTATTAGCATACTTCCTACTATCTTTATTTACTGCTCTCTAGTAAGGAATTCTTTTAGATAGGGCTGAGGGATAAAGTCTATGCATCCGCTTAGATACAAAGTCATTGCATCGCCTTGATCAACAATTGTAATGTCTCCTGATACGTATTCTCTGCCACGATGATAGCAATTGTGTTTAAATATTACTATTGGCTTACCCTCGTACTCAACAAAAAACCCTGAATATATCTTCTTAGCTAGATCCACTATTTTCGGAACGATCTCTAGTAGGATCTTATCAGCTGTTTCTCTGGGCAGCTCTGATCCTAGGATCGCTTTAACTAGTCTGATCCTAACGAAAGTATCTAGATCAGTTATTACATTAGTAAAGACTAAGCCCAGATATTTTCGCGAACTCTCATCGAGTACTGGTATTTGCGAGAACAGGTTTTTTATGTATGACTTGTAATCACTAATCTTCGATGAAGGTATAGTGGTGATCCTTGCGGATTCTAGCTCTTCTCTCACCATTCTTAGGAATATATCATACATTTCTAACACCAAAGTCTCTAGTACTAATAACTTTTACGAGGTTCTTAAGAATTAAGTAGTATGCTATATGGGCTTCAAGAGAAATAGACTCGCTTCTCTTCAATATTACCTTGCTGTCCAGTACCGGGAGAGAAGCGTCGATCAGCCCCCTAACTATTATTTGCCCCTCCCATGGGGTATAATCTGTAAAGGAGAATTCATACAGATCATCGATATTTACGGGCTTAACCAATAGACCGGATTTACAATTTAAAGAGAAGCTAAATCTAGAGAGTCTAGAAGGATCCATAGTTACTACGGGATCTATTCTCACCCTAGCCTCTTCGATCAAAACTCTAAGCTCTTCATATGGGATCTTAACATATTCAGCTATAGTACCGTAGCCTAACTTAGCCTCCTTTGCTAGTTTGGCTATGCGCGCTCTTATCCCTATTTCGCCGTTAATAGCTACTAATGCATACTTTTTCTTAGAGCCTAGCGGTGGGAAAAGCCTCTCAGAACTAATACTCTCTAAGAGCACATATGAAGTTATCTCTCTTCTCTCATCACTCGATAGATCAAGTATTGTATCATCCGATACTTTAACGTGAAATCCTCTATTACCTGAAAAGTATATTTTTATGTCTCTCAGCCCTAGTTCGTCTCGAAGAATATAGTAGAGCTTTACCGCATCGCTATAGGCATATTCAATGCATTTAGCTTTTACTACTGGGTATTTTACTGGTTTATCGCCTGAAGGGCATTGCCCTATATCTCCTTCTACAACGTAATTATCTGTAATGCATATGCTTATGACATCATTGCACCCACTATACTTATCTGAATCTATATCAAAGAGCAGGTCTGAGCCTAACCACCCCTTTAACTCCATTCTATCGTTCGCAGGATTTTCATAATATGCTGATGAATAGTAAAGATGAAGAGGAGTTTTCTTGCTAAGAATAAACTCGTAGAGCTTGGTCATCGATGGAAAGCTTAAGTGTCTAATATATACGCCGTCCTCTAGGGATTGAAGAGCTATTTCACGCTTATGGAGATAGGGAGGTTCTTCGAGTTTTCTCTTGGAATAATACTCTCTTATAGTGCTCTTAAGGAACTTAAAGTTACTCAACTCTTGGCGCGACATAGAACGCTAGCTTACCTCCATAAGGTAGTATATACTCGATCTTACAGGGAATACCTGTTCCGTATTCAAATACCACTTCTTCTGCGGCCTGTACAGCAGATGCTATGTCTGACAAATAGTCTACGGTATATACGGCTTTAGCGTCTTCTTTGGCTTCAAACTCTAGAAGAGCTCCATTTTCTATAGATGATTCTATTTCTACCTCCGCGACATCGCTTGAAGACCTTGCTATGATTTTTTGTTCATCCTTAATAGCATTGAACTCTATGGCATCCCCTATGGGTTCAAGCTCTTTGATCAAATCCTTGAATACAGCAGGCGACATTTTAGCTCTAACTGTAAACTCTATACTAAGCTCTGGTAACTCTTCAGCCATAGTCTCAAGGCTTGGTATTATGAAGGTCCTCGTACCCCTACCAATAAACGATATAGCTAACCTCCCAGCTTCTAACGTTTTCAGCTCTAGTTCATCGCCTTTCACGGCTCTTCTCAGAATCTTTGCTAGATCCTCCATGTCTAAACCAACGATTTCTTCTCTATCCACCTCGTACTCTAATAGAGCATCCCGTGGTAT
>QMWW01000068.1 GCA_003661825.1 Thermoprotei archaeon | reverse complement strand
GATATGGCTCGGCGTCTCAGTTAGCGGTGTAGATTCTGTCTCCGTAGGCATAGGAGACTCTCTTGGAGAAGTAGACTCTGGAGCTGTTGGAGTAAACCTGGTTGGAGTCTGAGTTTGCGTAGGAGTAGTTAGCGTGGTAACTGAAGTAGTGGTTGGCGAACTCGTAGCTACTGGTGTAGTCGTTGGGAGAGACTCCGTGATTGTAGGCCTAGTCTCGGTCTCGGTTGTAGTAGGGGTTGTAGTCGGTGATGTTGATGCGGTCTTAGCTGAAGAGGTATAGGTTGCCGTGATCGGGGTTGCTGTAGGTTTATAGCCTGGTGGGTAGAGGGTTATGCTGAACCATACCGCTACAGTATTATTAGCATAGTCTGTTACGGTTATAATTAGCGTTAGCGTCTTGGGCTCCTCGCCTGTGTATCCGCTTATGCTTACTATGTAGGTACTGTCGGCGTACGGCTCGATGTCTATGTCGTGCTCTTTCTCCATGTATATGATCTTAGCCGATACGGATCTAACACCCCACTCGTCATCTACTATGTCGAAGTATAGCTTGTTCTGCCTTCCAAGAGTAGGTACTCTGGGTAGAGACATCTTGAACATAACTTTAGGCTGTTCCGTATCGTATTCGTTGTATATTACGATGGTGATCGAGGACTCGCTAGCTATCTCAACGTGCAGAGCAATGTAGAGATAGCCATCTATAACCAAGTAATTCTTGACAAACACATTTGCTAATCCCTTTGACTCAACGTGTACTCCCTTGAGGTCGCCGCTCCACGGTAGTGCAAGCAGTATTGTGTTAGATACATTAAAGTATAGAGTACTGATTAGTTCAAAGACATAGGCATGCTTACCTACTAGGTACCTGCCGTACCAAGCTGGCAGAGTATTGAATATAGAGTTGCGCGCTACCTTTTGAGTAGAGTTCTTGAATCCTATAAACGTTGGTGGGGCATAGGGGAATGACAGCTCGAGCTTAGTAAGATTTATTTCAACGAACTGGAACCCGTTATAGGTTGGTGTACCGTGTGCAAGTGTGGTTGTTGTTATAAAGTACGTCTTAACGCCTGTACGCGTGCTGTGGAATACTACATACTGGTCTCTATGTATATGGCCTGCAAATACTAGAGTAATGTTATAATCTTCGCAGAGCTTAATAAAGTACCTAGCCATGCTTAGATTGCCTCCCCAGTAGTAGCTTATAGGAGAGTTAGGGTTTTCGTGGGGATCATCTATGATCGGCGAGTTATAGGTAGCATGTACTTCTCCCTGCCAATAAAATAGCGGGTGGTGCATTAACACGATCTTGATGGGTACTTCTCGGTATTTCCTGAGAATCTCCTCCACTCTAGCGATCTGGGGCCAGTCGGGATAGCCCTCCTCTCCGCGTGTGTTGATAGAGAGTACTAGTATCTTGCCTCCTATTACCCTGTACCAGTAGGGTGATCCATAGAATCTAACGTAGTTGTCGTTAGGCCAGTCGTGATTGCCTGGAATGAGGAACACTGGTATAGGGTATAGGAACATGTACCTGAATATTCGTGATTCACGATACTGTGGCTCGGCTTGAGTATCTGCTTCATCTCCTGTCCTAAACACCACATCAGGTCTCAAAAGCTGCGCTAATATATGGCCTGTAAACCTCTTGTAGGCTCCCTGAAGCACGTCTGGCGTACCAGTGCCGAAGTGCAGATCGCTCATATGGACTATTGATATAACATCTTTAACTCCTTTTATCACCCATACGCTTCTCTCTATAACCAGCTTTTTAGATCCTACAAGTACTAGGTCATAGAGTCCGGGTTCAGCTTCTATGGGGATAGAGGCTCTGTAGGCTGTAGAGTTTATGGTTTCTATGCTTAGAGTATAATTGTACAGGGTTAAAGAGCCTTCAACAAGCTTCACCGTAAACATGTATCCGCTTGAAACATCTACGTCACTGTAATCTTCTCTAAGCACTACTATGAACCTCTCACCAGGGAATACTACGACTGGGCTACCCGGTCCCATATTTATGGCTGGGTTCTCCTCTATAACGCTCAACGGATCTGGGAGCTCGGGCTCACTTGTAGCGTAGACTGGTACTACACTGTAGATGATCAGCGAAGCAACTAGTGCGAGGACAAGAACCAGGGCTCCATACACTTTCTTGTCCATGACTAGTACACCCCTAAGCTAGTACTAGAGTACTTAAAACACGGTATATATTAGTTGTTTACTGGTGGAGGCTTTGTCGAGCTCGAGGAAGAGAGGCTTTGCTCATGAGAGGGATCTAGTGGTTAAACTGTGGAAACGAGGATTCGCGGTAATGAGGGCCCCGGCCAGCGGATCCAAGGCCAGAAGAACCAAATACCCAGACGTAGTAGCGATCCTCAACCATAGGGTCTTTGTATTCGAGGTTAAAACCACCAGTAAAGAAAGGCCTATCTACATAGACAAGAGACAAGTAGATAAAGTGAGAGAATTTGCTAAGAGAGCTGGAGGATACGCCTTTATAGCAGTAAAAGTAGTTGGCTCGGGAACGTGGAGGTTTATACCCCTTAAGGATCTCGAACAAACTACCAGAGGAAACTACAAAATACCATGCGAAAAACTGGTAAATGCGCTTAGGATACCAGATGTCATCGCTCTAGCTAGAGAAACAAAGAAGCTAGACGAGTATCTACCCAGTAAAATAGACTAGGGCTTATCGTGCAGATCTATCTCTCTCCGTAAAAGGTGCCTCTATAGGTAAAACTTGTTCTACCAGTCATCTTGATGTAGACGAGCTGAGCGATCTGGGCTCCTTTCTCCAGTACTATACCTCTATTGTTAAAGACTGCTAATAGCCCGTATCCACGGCCTTTGTATCCAGGATCCCATACAGCTGTATACAGCGTAGCACCCATTCTGAGCAGGCTAGACCTAGGTATAGCTAAAGCTATGCAATCATCAGGTATCTTAACGTACTCTCTATATCTCACTATATATGCTCCAGGAGGGAGCGAGAACACGTTATTCCTAGCCTCTAAAGCATTATACCTGGGTATGTTCTTCGAGTTTATCCCGAGAAACCCCTGCTCGGCCGGTAGATATATTTCTGCTAGTGTAAGCTTAATGCCCGCACAGTCTACTTGGTTCTGGCTTATGCCTAGAAGAGAGAGTAAATCCTCTGGTCTAACGACTGCCAGATCCCGTCACCTAAACATACACTTTAGTAACTACTACTAAAGCTTGGGACCATGCCGGGGGCAAACCCCTTCTAGACATTGTCTGGACTGGTTAGTTCTGCGGTACTCTATGGCTATCCTCTATCCTCCTGGTGCTCCATGCCATGGGCTCTCCTTCCACACAGCATCCCAGAGCTCTTCTTCGCTCATAACCTCTCTTTCAGCTATGTTCTTCTTAAGACTGACGAGTAGAGAGTGGTGTTTTAGTTCGTCATCATATATTGCTGAGAGTATTACTCTAAGCCTGGGGTCCTCAGTCTTTCCTAGCGCTTCTCTTACGAGGCTGATCATCTCCTTTTCCACCTTGATGTGGGCGTCAATGCTTTCAGCTATTAGCCTATACTCTTCACCTGTTAGAACAGGCTGCGGCCTAGCTAATAGATCTACTAGAGCTCTATACATTTCACTGTGTTTCTCGGAATCACGCGATATAGCCTTAAGCAATGCCTGAAGAACCGGATGTCTAAACGATTTAGCAGACTCTACTAATTTACGCGCATATTCCTCTTCTCTCGTAGAGAACTCTTTGAAGACTTCTACTAGGTTTTTCTCTTCTTCCAACTATTATCCACCACTAACACCTATATTTAACAGCGTTAATAATGGTGCCTACAACTAGCTACAGCCCAGATCAGCATATGTCTTCGCGCTAAGTAATCGGTACAGGTTGTCAAGCGAAGCCCGAAAACCCGTTTTGCCCGGTTTAAGCAAGGCTACGTATCCACGGAACCCGTTGCCTGGACAGACTACTCTACCCCTTATACAGGGATCTCTGCACTTACCCACTACTACTATGCTTGGATTAACGCGTTTCACAAGGTCGTCTATAGCTTTGAACCCTGATCCAGCTTCACAGCTATTGTCTCTACCGGGATAGAACGTGAAGAGGATATCTAGCTTATCCACGTTCTTTATCCTCTCTATGCTCTGCTCGACTAGAACGCCTATACCGCCGCAAGCGTAGCCGCCGAGCTCGAGGACCCTCCCCTCTAGTAGTCCACCTACTTCTTTAAGCGCTGAAACAACCGATGCGTCATCTAGGTTACCTGGGAGCCCGAGAACCCGGTATCCCCCGCTATGCGCTAGTTCCCTAACTATTATGGGAGATACCGTATTCCCTAGTAGTACTACGTATTTAGCTCTAGAACAAACAGCATAGAATCTGAGTAGTGATGCGATATAGTCTCTACCCCTAAGCTCGCTGATAACTATGAACAATATACACACCACTGTACATGGGATAGTTTTCGGACCAGTCATCTAGATCGCTTCACTCTACCCCGATCTCCTATGATCCAGTAGTCTCCGTCTTCTCTGCGTTCTAACTTGAATATTGGAGCTTCGCGCTTAACTCTCTCGAGTATGGAACGGGCTCCTTCAAATGCCTCCTCCCTACTACGCGATACCACGACTATGTATATTGTAGGCTCCCCTGGCTTTAGCTCTCCTATCCTATGGTATACTCTAACAGCTAGTAACTTGTATCTAGCTGCTTCTTCTCGAGCTATCTCCTCTAGCTTCCGCGAAGCATATGGTTCGTACGCGGTATAATCTAACCTAAAAACCTTCTTATCATCAACTAATCCCTTAACGAATCCTACAAAGCATACTACAGCTCCTCCCCCTAGCTCGACCGATACACGCGTAACTTCTTCAACTATTTTATCAAGGCTTAAAGACCCACGGATCACGCCGGTCTTTACATCCAAGCTCTATCCACCCGAAGCAGGAGGTATAAAGGCTATCTCATCGCCTTCGCTAAGCTTATATTCGCTATTACGCGCAACACCGTTAACTAGTACGATCGGCTTAATATCAGCAAATAACTCTTTTAAACGGGGGTAGAGGGAGGTGATTACTCTAACTACGTCCTTCACCCTAGCTCCATCTTCTAGCTCTACATCTACGCTATCACCAGCAACATCGCTATATAGCGAGAAAAACCTGACCCTAAGTTTCACTTACCCACACCTTCTACAGCTACGCCGTACTACGAAGCACTATAATAGGCTGAGCTCTCATAAAGCTATACCGCACCAGTACTATAGCATGTAGTAGGTGCAGGGGTTTCTCGATGAAGATAGGTGTAGTCTTCGATGTTGACGGGGTACTTTTGGACAGCTATCGAGGCATAGAGGAGTTCTACGAAGTCTATCTACCCAGAATAGCTGGAGTAAACCACGCGCTATCCAGCTACCTAGTATACATGGAGTACCTAGGGGAAGCTATAGGTTTGCTGAGGGATCAGTGGTGGTTCGACGCGGTACCAGGGCTTACCGAGGAACTATACGATGCCCTCATCACTAAGTACTGGGAGGTACGGATAAGCAATACTACTTTAGAGCCGGGGGTTCCGGAGGTACTGGAGCGTATGAGAGGGAAAGGCTATCTACTCTTTAGCGTAAGCTACCGCGACGAAATATATGGGTTAAAAAGGTATAGGCTCGAAGCTGCTGGGCTTAAAAACCTCTTCGATGAAGTGGTGGTTGTAGGGGAAGACGGAGTCAGCAATAGGTGTGAAGGCATTAAGTACCTCCAGGCAAAGCACAGCCTGGATCGCGTAGTATATGTAGACGATAAACCGCTTAATCTCTATAGGATAAGTATAGCGGCTGGAGATAGCATAGTACTCGTACACTATAGGTTCAAACACTTAGTAGAATTTCCGTGGAAAAACCCTGGTAGGCTCTTTAAAGAGGTACACAGTCTGTACGAGCTAGAGTCATTACTAGATCGCATGTTCTCGCGAGAAGAAGCAGAGCTTAACACTTAGTGTTCCAGCTTTATAGGAGCCGGGAAAACCCTGCTTACTGCTCCCGTAGCTCTTCGTATTCAGCTGTAACTGGGGGAGCGTATTTTTCGGGATGTCTTACTCCATCTGGACAACCTCTTCCGTGTCTTACTGGCTTGTCGATTCTACTCAGCAACACTACCCTACTGGGTATGCTCTCGCTCAAGTACATGTATCCTATTTCTTCTGCAAGCTACGCTGCACACGCTTTTACCTCCTCGTGGCTTGGCATGT
>QMWW01000067.1 GCA_003661825.1 Thermoprotei archaeon | reverse complement strand
CATATCAACTATGAGCTAAAACCCACAAATTTTAGGGTCATGAAGAGCTTTTATAGAAGGCTTTGTGAAGCTGTTAGGTATCTCAGAGCTAAGCTTAAAATGAGTAAAAGGTGGTTTCCAGAAATAGACTTGATCATAGCTGAAGATAAACCTCCATTTATATACTGTTTAGAGTTCAAGTATTATCACTACTTACCAGCTACATGGAATATCATAGACGATCTTAAGAGAAAAATCGCTGTACTAGAGGTCTCGAAGATGTATAATGTATGTAAAAGTGTAGGATTACTACTTCTAGACGACACTATATGTAGAAGAGACCAGCTACTATGTAGTGAACTGAAAAACATTTTAGGCAATGTAGATAAGCATATCCTAGTACTCGACTATTATGTAAGCTATAATGAGCTAAATTTGATATTAAACGGCACGAAATAGGATAAAACTAACTATAATAATTAACTGCCTTCATTGAAAATACTCTGGGGTGTACGTATATAAACGGGGTAAAGGATCCTGTCCCCCATGGTCGTACATAGTTATATATTAGATGAGGCTCAGCTACAGCGTTGTTCCAGTAGCGAGAACTAAGTCTGCTGTCTCTAATTTCTTAGAGCTTTGTTTGAATCACAATTTGTAAGCAATCATTATTAGTACTATCTACCCTATACCATAAGTAACTACGGTCACCAGAACCTAACAAGGTGCAGTATTTTTTGGGAGAAGCTATCGTAGTCGAAGACTTGGCTAAAACCTATAGAGTTAAGAAGAGGATTAGGTTCCTCAAGTCGCACATAGAGGTAGTAGAGGCTCTACGTGGGATAAGCTTTAAGGTAAGGTATGGAGAGGTAGTGGGGCTTTTAGGCCCTAACGGTGCAGGCAAGACTACTACCATAAAGATACTGGCTACGCTCCTACTACCCGACCGTGGAGAGGCGCTTATCGATGGATACAGCGTAGTCAAAGAGCCGAACAAGGTAAGGGAGAGGATAGGGATTATGCTTACAGTCGAGAAGGGCTTCTACGGTAAACTAAGCGGTCGCGAAAACCTCGAGTACTTCGCTGCACTATATGGTCTTGAACCGCGTAGAGCTAGGGAGAGGATAAACTACTTAGTTAAGCTCTTAGAGCTAGATAAACTAGGAGCTGATTACAAGCTGTTCGAAGAATATAGCCTCGGCATGAAGGCTAGGCTCAGCCTAGCCCGCGCCCTCCTAAGAGATGCACCAGTCTTGCTACTCGATGAACCAACGCTAGGCTTAGACCCGCCCAGTGCGCGTAAAATAAGGGATCTAGTCAAAGACTTGGCCCGTAAAGAGGGGAAGGCTATACTCTACACTACACATAACATGTTTGAAGCAGAGATGGTCTGCGACAGAATATTGCTGATCAATAAAGGCACTATAGTAGCCGAGGGGACGCCCGAAGAACTAAAGTCACGGGTACCTATGTTGAAAGTAGTCAATCTAGTCGTCAGAGGAAATAAGAAGGTTAGAGGTCTCATCGCAGACTACAATGTGAAGTACGAGGTTAAGACTGAAGCCAGCGATCTCCACACTATACGCGTGTACGTGGAAAAACCCGAGGAGATCCTAGGAGACCTCCTCAAGAAGTTTGTACGTAATGGATACGACATAGTCTCTATTAGAGTCGAAGAACCCACTCTAGAAGACGTATTCATATACTTTAGCAGGGAGGCCTAGATGAGCTTCTACAGCATATTGAGAGCTGAGTACAAGCTAGTCTACAGCGAGATGATCAGGAGGAGATCCGCGCTTATAGCTATGATTCTATACCCCTACCTCTTCGCAGGCTTTACCCTGTTCTTCGGGTATACAATGGGTTCTGCAGAAATTTTTAGCAGGAGGATAGGCGTCGACCCAGTTATCTTCATGATTACGGCTAGCTATACAGTTATGTCGGTCTTAGCCAGTGTAGATGATGTCCTCTGGAGACCTCTCAGCGATACCTTCATAGGAACTCTTCCATATATTATAGCATCGCCTGTAAGTAGGCTAAAGCTCTACCTAGCTATACCTATACCTAGGCTTACAGCATTAATAGTCATGGGGTTTACTAGCATTATCCCAGTGTATACAGCGTACTATGGGCTTGAAGGGCTTTTGTCGGGACTAGTAGTAATGGGGTTAATAACGCTTGGATGCCTAACCATGATTACACTAGCTATGGTGATAGCTGGCTTGGTTCACACCATTGGAGAGAGCTGGAGAGTGCTTAACATAGTTAGGCCCCTCGTCATGATCCTGCTCGGAGCGTACTATCCAAGGATCTATATGCCGCTGATCGGCTATGTTCTAAGCTCTCTTATTCCATCATCGCATATAGTAGAGGTAATCCATAACATGCTCAGAGGAGAGCTTAGCAACTTTTACATCTTAATAGCTTTGGCAATAGCCTTAGCAGTACTGTACGCTCCAGGCGGTAATAAGAGCATACTGTACTGGGAGAAGAAGAAGGTGAGAGAAGGTGTTAAAACTGATTAGAAGGGCTTATGCAGTTTTTAAAGCATATGCTGTATCGGAGCTGGTTAGGAGCAAAGGCTTTATCTACGGGTTTATAGGGTTCTCCCTCTGGATAGTTCTATTCATAGCACCTATGTCTCTCTTCGTGGATCCAGGGCATAGTACAACAGATATAGCTACTTATGGATTCACTGCTATCCTGATCTTCATGTTCTACAGCATAGCTACGTGGGATTGGGCTGCAGAGCTACGGTGGATGATTAACAGAGGTATGCTAGAGTACTATATTGCAAGTGGAAGCGGCTTTCTACCGCACTACCTAGGAATAATGCCTGTATCCATGATCTGGCTTGGTGCGGCACTGCTGATAAACTATGCTACATTGTCTCTCTTATGGGGGCCTCCACAAATAGTTATTGCTGATAGCCTAGTATTCCTCGCAGGCTTCGCCATGCTTCTAACGGTATTAGTTGCTTACGCACTCATACTAGGTGGAACGGTTATATCGAGCGGCACAACCGGGTTCGTAATGGAGATCATAAGCTTTATACTACCAATGGCTACGGGAGGATTAGCTCCTCTCAGCAGACTACCCTATGCTCTACGCACATTTGCGCTAGCAACACCCTTCAGCTACCCAGCAGAAGCTATAAGGTATTCTATGCTGGGCTTAACCCCTGTAATGGATATATCTGAACTATTGTTCAGGGGGTACGTGTATGCATTAGCTTTTCTAGCGCTGGCTATTGCATACTTCAGGTATCAGCTCAAGAAGATCCTACGCGAAGGAGTGCGCGCAACCGCTATGTGGTAGTTGGTGTTATAACCCCCTACTACAAGTATTATAGTAACGTGCATCTAGTAACTGGTGGTATCCTATGCTCTGGTGGTTGTGGATATATGATCCCCTGACAATGATAGCGATGATTGTAGCCTATGCTGTAGGCTATGCAGCTTTGCTATTCATAGCCTCCATCATAGCTCCACGAGTAGCTAAGAAGCTTACAAACAAATTCTCGCTATACTCATCAATGGCTATAGCTATGGCTACTATACTGGTAAGTGGTCTGGCAGGGATCTTCATAATATCGTGGATCCTGGTACAGGTATCGGGGCTTACGCTAGGTTTTGTATGGGGATTAGTGCTATTCATAGTCATAATGAACGTATTCACATACCTAGTATCGCCTTACATGATAAATCTAATGTACGGGGCAGAGTACAGCTACGAGCTACAGGAGATAGTTAACCGTGTAGCTAGTAGAGCGGGGATAAAGAAGCCCCCGAAAGCAGTTATAGTACGCGGTCCTCCAAACGCCTTTGCCTACGGCAACTTCATTACTGGAAAATACGTGGCTATAACCACGGGAATGCTTAAGATCGTTAATCAGAAAGAGCTAGAAGCTGTTATCGGGCACGAGCTAGGTCATCATAGACACAAAGACACGGTAATAATGCTCTTACTAGGAATAATACCCAGCGTGCTGTACTATCTAGGTATAGTGCTGATCAGAGCTGGATTACTAGGAGGAGCGGCTAGTAGTAAAGATAGGAGAGGAGGGGGAGGATTACCAGTTCTACTCGTAGGCATAGGAGCTATAGTACTTAGCTTTATACTCCAGATCCTAGTCTTAGCGTTCAGTAGGCTGAGAGAATACTATGCAGACGCCCATGGAGCACTAGTTGCTGGTAACAAGAATATGCAGAGAGCACTAGCTAAGCTGTACCTGTACTATGATAGATACGAGAGAGCGCAGGAGTATATACGAGAGAGCAAGCTTAGAACGCTGTTTATCTACGCACTATTAGACGCGCTAGCTAATCCACTAGTGCCATATATACGCTACTACGGCTACCATGGATTAGATAGATTAGATAGACACATAGATGTAGACAAAGCTATCGAAGAGATAAAGCGGCGGAAAGTACATCCAGCTGTAGAGCTTCTTAGCAGTCACCCACCAATACCTAAGAGGCTGGCTTTCCTAGATAGAGTAGTTATTGAAAGAGTTAAACCCTAGACTCTAAGCTATAACAACTATTTTGTTGCCACCAGCTCTCTTAATGCTTCTAAGTATTTTTAGTGCACGCCTCCTACCAGGCGTACCGTAATAGGCTTCTCTCCTGTTCCTAGCTGGAACCGGGTAGACGAGTTCTCTTAGAGCTACTATGGATATAGAAGCTCCATATTTATTCACTTCTCTCTTGATCTCCTCAAGGTCTTTTACGATTGCTTCAAGTCTCTCGTATCCATACGGGATCTCAATAACTGCTTCCTCAGTCCCTCTTTCGTGGTCTAACCCATAAACTACTACACCGCGCCATTTCCTAGCAAAGGCTTCGACTAGAGAAGTAAGAGTACCTGTAACTATGTTTGGTCTATACGGATCCCAGCCTCTCTCTTTCATAAAATCCCCGAATTCGTCTAGATCAAGAACTACTAGTAGCCCTTCTATAAACAATACGGAATCCCCGTATCTCGATAGGAGAGATCAATGGAGAAAAACGGGGATCAGAGTGAGTGCTGGGCTCTTCATCCATTTAGTCGTATGCTGCCCACTTCATCATCTACAGCGTCTTGTTTAAACCCCCTTCGGTATTAAGCATCCAAGCTCTTTTAGCTTCTTCGCTGTATTAACTACTGCTCTCTCAACTTCACTTTCTTCCTTAGCCCCCGTAATAACCATTTTACCACTACTGAATATTAGGAGGACTACGCGTGGATCCCTCATTCTATGAATTAAACCCGGAAACTGCTCTGGCTCATACATGCTATCTTCGAGTAAATAAGCGGCTCTCTCTAAGTTAACTAACGCTCCTATATCGCCTGAAGCAACTATGTTCTGTATCTGTATCCTAGGCTTCGACACTATCTTTATGCCAGCCTTTTTTAAAAGCCTTATAATCTTCTTCACAACATCTATTAGCTGTGCAGTGCTCTTAGCCCCGGTTACAACCATTTTACCAGACTTAAATATTAGAGCTGTAGTCTTAGGTTTTTCGAGCCTTAGCACTAAACCAGGAAATTGATCTGGCTGATAGGTTACATCCGGTATCTTCTCTTCTATTAAATCCGTATCTAGCATCTGATCCAGTATAACGGTTGCCACTATATTTTCGATCTTAACCGAAGGCTTTGGCTCGAAGCCCGTAATGCTCAAATTAGCCACCCCCACGCATTTTATAGTAAGATGAGTGAATATTTTAAATATACCCATACCAGGATATCTTTAATAGGGATACCTATAGGATAATAACAGTAGTGTGGGCCCGTAGCTCAGCCTGGTAGAGCGGCGGAACTGGCCGGCCCCCTCCTCCACTATTCTACTAAGTCAACTATGCTAGAAGCCTAGTGAGAACACGGTATACGCTGTTATAGGCGACAGTACGAAGATATATAGTGGTATAAGAGTGGCTGATAGCGGAAACGCTTTTCTAAGAATATGTAAAAGCCTGTATGTGCTCTTACCGAGAACATCTACTTCCATATATGTACTAGAGAGAGCTAGTCCAGTAACTCCCCTAGCTTCTCTAAACTCCTCGACTAAACCCTTAACTGTTTCAATAAGCTCTTTACTCCGCTGTATCGGAACATAGGTTATACGCGGTTTGATCCCGGTTTCTGTATGTTCATCGTTAGTCAGAACTTCGATTAGAGCTTTCCCGTTATACGCGGATCTAGCTGCGTCTATTAAGTCGTTACGTACACCAGGAGCAATGTTATTTCCTCTGAGGTAAACAAGGATTACCGGGGCCCTACCATCCTCTCCCGCGATAAGGGTAGTACATACGTCGCCCTCGATTACACCAGGAGCATTTACCTTACCAACCGCTACCTTTACCAGAGGCTTTACCGGGGTT
>QMWW01000066.1 GCA_003661825.1 Thermoprotei archaeon | reverse complement strand
CACATACTTTATTCATGGAGAAGAAGATCTAGTCCCCCTAGCAGTAGGAGTGGAAAAAGGGGGAAATATAGCATACGGGCAGCCGGATATAGGTGTAGTAATTATTAGGACTGATAGGTTTTATGCCATAAATCTCATTAAGGTATTTAAACCAGGTATAGTTGAATATGCAATATGCAACTGTGATTAGTGCTAGGCCTGGTGAGCTTCATGGGTAAAATGATTATGCTAGGCGAGTTTTCGGGTGAGATCGTGGAGGAAAAATACAACCCATTAATAAAGCGTAGAGAAGTTATAATTAGGATAGCACATATAGGCAAGAGTACACCTCCTCGAGGATTAATAAGACTGGAGATAGCAAAACTCTGCAACGCTGAAATCGAAAGGGTATATGTTAGGAAGATCAAAACAGAGTATGGAATGGGCGTTACTCAAGCATACATCCATATATACGATGACCCTAGTAGAGCAAAGAGGTTCGAACCAGAACACATAATTAGGAGAAACGAATACTCTACCCAAGTACACCTATCAGAAGCTAAAGGTTAAGGCTAGAGGCGTATTAGAAATGGCGCATATGCATAAGCTCTACGAGTTCGATTACAAAACAGGCACTATTAAAAGAAAGAATAAGAAATGTCCAAAATGTGACAGCTTCATGGCATTACACCAATATCCTATCCCTCGTTGGCACTGCGGTAAATGCGGATACGTAGAATACATTAGGAGATAAAATAGACGTATGAGGAATAAAATGTACGTATTAGGGATCGAGTCAACCAGTCACACATTTGGAGTAGGAATAGTGGAGTATGATGGCAAGGACAGAGTACGAATACTATCAAATGTCAGCGATCAATATAAGCCGTTATCAGGAGGAATTCACCCACGCGAAGCAGCAATACACCATACTAGAATTGCCCCGTTAATACTTAAGAAAGCACTTAAAGAAGCCTCACTTAGTTTAAGAGAGATAGACGTATATGCAATCGCGTTAGGTCCCGGCCTTGGTCCATGCCTACGCGTGGGGGCTTCTATTGCTAGATTTCTAGCATCTTACTATAAAAAACCCCTTATACCAGTTAATCATGCTGTAGCACACATAGAAATAGGTAAATTCATAAATAAATTTAAAGATCCAGTAGTTCTCTACGTCTCTGGCGGCAACACATTAGTAGCAGTTCAGAGAAAGAGCCGCTATAGAGTATTAGGCGAAACTCTAGATATACCGTTAGGCAACATGTTTGATACATTTACAAGAGAAATAGGATTAGCTCCTCCTTACGTCGTTGATGGTAAACACAAAATCGACATATGTGCTGAATGGGGTTCAGAATTCATCTCACTACCCTATACCGTCAAGGGTAGCGATCTAAGCTTCTCAGGCTTACTTACCGCGGCGCTGAATCTAGCTAGAAAACATATAGGTAATAAAGAAATGATCGGAAACATATGCCTGAGTGTACGTGAGATCGCTTTTAACATGCTGGTAGAAGTTACGGAAAGAGCCCTCGTACTAACGCGTAAACATGAAGTCTTATTAGTTGGAGGCGTCGCGTCAAATAGGTGTTTAAGAACAAAACTAGAAACTATGGCTAAACACCACAAATCTACATACGGTGGTACCCCGATAGAGTATGCCGGCGATAACGGTGCCATGATCGCGTATACGGGTTTACTGGCTTATATTCACGGTATAGCGGTTAAGCCAGAAGATGCATTCATAAGGCAGAGATGGAGAGTAGACGAGGTAGATCTTCCGTGGTTAAAGAACTACTAGAATTCGTAGAAGAAGGAGCAGAAGCAGTAGTATTTACTGGATACATGCTTGGCAATAAAGTAATTGTTAAACAGCGTATTAGGAAGCCGTATAGAGATCAGAGATTTGATGAAATATTCAGGTATACTAGAACAAAAACCGAGGCAAAGATACTAGCTGAGCTCTTCTTGAAAGGCCTGAATGTACCGGCGCCCCTCATAGTAGACATAGATAAATACCTGATAGTGATGGAATACATCGAGGGTAGAAAGCTTGTAGATATAATAAACGAGACCAGCGAAAACAAAATAGCAAAGATAGCTACAGAACTTGGCGTACAAGTCGGAAAAATGCATTCTCAGAACATATACCATGGTGACTTAACGCTCGGTAATATAATATTAAGCGTAGATGGACATGTGTATCTGATAGACTTTGGGCTAGCAGGTTATAGCAGAGATATCGAGGAATATGCTATTGATCTACACCTTCTGAGAAGAAGTTTAATGGCAATAGTACCAGAGAAGTTTGAAGTATTCTTCGGAAATTTTCTGTTAGGTTATCGCAACGGTTATCCTCAGAAGTATCAAGAAGTTATTAATAGACTAGAAGAAATCAAATTACGCGGTAGATACGTGGAAGAAAGGTTGAAGAAGATCAGGGGTGAAAGGTACAGTGAGTGATTCTGTTCAGATCTACTTTGTAACGAATAATACACATAAGTACTTAGAGGTTAAAATAATAGCTGAAAAATATGGATTTAAGTTGATTCAGCTTACAGGGGAGAAGATAGAAATACAATCTAACGATCTAGGAAAAATAGCTAAAATCTCCGCACTTAACGCTTTCGCTAAATTAGAGAAACCCGTATTGGTTGAAGATGCTGGGCTATTTATTAAAGCTTTCAGAGGGTTCCCTGGACCTTATAGCAGTTATGTGTTTAAGACTATAGGATGCCAGGGTATATTGAAGTTACTAGATGGGGTTTTAGACCGTTGTGCATGGTTTAAATCAGTATCTGTACTTATATATGAACCCTTCATACTAACAGGTGAAGGTATCGTAGAAGGAATAATATCTACCGAGCCACGTGGATCCAGGGGATTTGGATTCGACCCTATCTTTATACCCAAGGGAGCTACTAAAACCTTCGCTGAGATGGATATAGAGGAGAAAAATAAGTTCTCTCACAGAGCTAAATCAGTTGAATCCGTATTTAGTAGACTAATCAAATACCTAAGAACATTAGGTTAGGTTTAAAATACCCTTGTTTACATCACTTAATAATACCTAGTGGGTTAAGAGCTAAGTTATGGGGTTAATTTCATGAATAAAAGAAGGAGAAAAGGACAATCACACTCAACAAGACCTGCTAGGGCAAGGCCGCCACACTGGCTTAAGCTCGATATGAGCCCAGAGGATATAGAGCTGTTAGTCATAGAGCTTGCAAAAAAAGGTTACACTCCTTCTATGATCGGAATCATACTTAGGGATCAGTTCGGGATCCCTCTGGTGAAACAAGTAATAGGCAAAAAACTAACTCAGATCCTGGATAAGTACAGAGTAAACCTGCCGGTTCCAGAGGATCTACTACATCTAATGAGAAGGGCTGTTAATCTGAGACGTCACTTAGAGGAACACCCCAAGGACTACCATGCAAAGAAAGGCTTGATCGAAATAGAATCCAAGATCTACAGGCTTGTAAAATATTACAAGAGAATCGGGAAGCTACCGCCAGATTGGGAGTATGCGCCAGATAAAGCAAAGCTTATAGTATCAACCTATCTTTAGTTTCAACCTATTCTTAGCCGTGAAGGTATAAGTAAGTGCAAATTAATAGTTATTTGATGTGACATCGTGGTCTAAATATAGTAGTTGTGTGAAAGTAATGGCTGTAGATCTAAACACTGTAATTAAATATGCAAATGAGTATAGGTTTCTAAGGATACTGCCAGCTACTAATATTGATTCTCTACTAGCTGCTGGTATCCTATCAAAGAACTTAAGAGAGCATGGAGTAGAAGCCCCGATAAATCTTTCACCTAAAATAGTAATAGATGTGAAAGATGAGCCTTTGTTGCTTCTCGATTTACCCAAACCAAGCAGTAGTGGTGATAACGTTCTATCCATCAAGTATACCGATGAATCAAGCATTACAGCTCGTTTAGTACACTATATTGATAAACTATTTGGCATAACATGGTACGATAAGTTTCTTGCAATTATAGCGGGAATACATAGAGAACTAGATGTAGGTAGAGAGGGTTTTCAAGGGTATGAAAGAGATTTCTTAGACGAACTCGCTAAGGCCAACTACATTGGGGTAGATCTAGGCTTTCGTTTATGGGGTTGGAAAAAGCGTAGTTTTCATAAAGCATTGTATAGAACGCTTATCCCTTTTATTCCAGGATATTCAGGTGATCCTCATCAAGCCGCTGAAAATTTGAAAAAAATACTAGGAATTAAAGAGCTAGATAGGTTGATGGGCGATAATGTATTCGCTGAGCATGATCTAGAGAAAACAAAACTCTTTTTGGAAAAATTCAGCGAGACTATAGAGGGTGTGGAACAAGAAGTACGAAGAAGAATACTTATAAAGATGCTTGGATATGTATATGTGGTTAACCTTGGTAACTACGTTGCCGATGTTTTAGAGATTTTTGGCGCTCTTGAAGTCTATGAGAGCATGGCTGAAGAAAATGTAAATAACATTCCTTTAGTTAGTGCTGATTACACTATACTAAATCAGCTTATAGCTATGTATACTCAGATCATAGATGAACTCTCCGTAGAAGCTGCAACCCTAATTAAACAGTATTTGCATACACGGATTCCCGTTTTCGAAGGATTAGATACGATTAAACGTCCAGAACTGCTAATTGATATAATAAGGAGTATGGAACTAATTCCTGATAAAAAGTGTATAACGATAGAGGTAGATGGCAGATACGTAACATCTATTTCGGAGTATATAAGGGTTAACCCAGAATATGATAGAGCGTATAATCTATGTGACGAGAGCCAAATATGTATACTAGATGAGAGAAATGTTCTTATCAAGGCTTAGAGTACTAAGTAGTGACTCCAGATACTTAAAAGCAATGTATGAAGCTATGCATCCCGACAACCAAGATACGCCTTGTGGCATGACGATCAATGACTATATCGTAGAGGTAAAGCCTAGCAGTTATGAGTACGTAGTTGAAATCAAAGTAAGCGGTGAAAAAGCCAGAGAATTCGATTCACTAAGAGGGGCTCTTGACGATATTCTATCTATACTTTCATCGATCAGCAAGTTGTCAATAATGCTTAAATAGCTCCAATTCTGTTTACACTGATAAGCTAGGAGTATGGAGGGCGAAGTACATGTCATCGCGAAGAAAGTATGTCGCCAGAGACAAATGGAGGATGAAGAAGTGGTATGAGGTACTAGCGCCACCAGTATTTGGTAATGTAACTATAGGCACTACTCCAGCCGATGATCCGCTGAAGCTGATAGGTAGGGTCATGGAGACTACTCTATATGATATAACAGGTGACATAACGCAGGTACACATTAAGCTTTATTTTCAGGTGATTGACGTAAAGGAAGGTAAAGCTGTTACTAGGTTTAAAGGGCATGAATTAGCAAGAGATTATATCAGAAGTTTAGTTAGAAGGAAAAGCAGCAAGATCCAAGGAATATTCGATGTAACAACTAAAGATAACTATCGCCTTAGGCTCACAGTAATAACCCTAACAGCTTATCGCTGCAAAACTAGCCAGAAGAAAGCTATTAGGAAGATCATGAAAGAATACATAGAGGAGAGAGTACCCCAACTTACACTAGATGAACTAATAAATGAGATGATCTTTGGAAAGATGAGCCAGGAAATAGCTGAACAGGCGCGTAAGATCTATCCAGTAAGGAAAGTTGAAATATACAAGTCGAAATTGCTAATGATACCTACTCCAGAAGGATCTAAATCCGCCACTGTAGTGTCGCCTCTTATGATGAAGAAATAAGATTAGCTTGTAATACCTCTAACTCCAAAATTATGTAATAATTACCGCGTAATTAGCCCTTAGGTAGGTCTAGAGTTGAAGGAGCGTATAAACGGTGTTAGCATACTTGTAAAGACACAGCTTGATTTCGAGAAAATAGTAGCGGCTAGAATAAAAGAAATAGATGAAGCGGCTACAGTTCTTCCATGCCCTTATGGTTTCAAGGGTCTAGTACTGGTTAAACCTGGTGTTTTAACTAAAGAAGAACTGTACAGGAAGATAGTAGAACAGGTAGTAGAAGCTGATAAAGTTATACCAGTAGAAGCTGTAGTAGAAGCCGACCCAGTAAAGATCTGTGAAGCCCTTAAGGACTTGGCCCCGGGTAAGATAGATAAAGACGATTCCTTTGCCATCAGAACTACCCGGCGAGGTAGACATGGATTTACGAGTATAGATGTAAACATAGTTGTTGGCGATTGTGTAAGGAAATATACTGGAGCTTCAGTTAATCTTAAATACCCGGATAAGGTCGTCTTCATAGAAATTATCCAGAACTACGCACTTATTTCTATAGCTGAGGGTAAACAAGAATATCACAAATATT
>QMWW01000065.1 GCA_003661825.1 Thermoprotei archaeon | reverse complement strand
GAAGTCCTAGCTTACTACAGGAAGCTCACAAAGAAGTAGAGCGTGTCCTCAGCCTGAATAACCGGAGCCTACCATACCTTCTCTCTTCTACAATCCCCTGCTCTAGCAGCTCTCTCAGGTAGCGTACAGCTACTCTATAGCCTAGCCCCGTCATTCTAGCGATTCTAGTTACGTTTAGCTCGCCGTACCTCTCCAGCAGCTCTATGATCTTCTTCCTCGGATCCTCCCTCATCTCTTAGATACCTTCATACGCTTGTAGATTAGGTCTTCAACGTATTTCTCGAAGAGGTCGAGGGGCCCATAGTGTACGCTTATGAGAGTAGTCCTACCCCGAATACCCTTACCGCTTGTACGAGCATTTATGACGCCAGCTTTCTTGAGGTTCATTACGTACTCGTATACCTGTGTATGCCTTCTAGGCTGTTCACCTAGGAGCTCGCAAAGCATCGCGTACTCGTGCTCGACATCGCCTATCTTCACGAAGGGCTTACCGGTTCTCCTGAGAAGCCTTATAACGGCCCAGAGAACTATGAGCTCGTGGAGCGGGCTATATATAACTGCTTCCGAGATACTTATGAGCTCTCTCGAGGTATGCATTATAGCTCTCCTTACGTGTTCGAGCATGATGCGGCCAGTACCCTCTGCTTCTGCCATCTCTCCAGCCTGCCTCAGTATCTCTAACGCGTTCCTAGCGTTTCCTCCACCGCCTCTATCTCTGCCTTCGTACTCGGCTATAAACCTCAGTATCTCGTCTCCTACAACGTCTTCGTAGAATGCTTGCTCCGCTCTATACCTCAGAATAGTGTACAGCTGGCTGGAAGTATAGGGTTCGAGCTTAACCATGTGTCTTAAGAGGTAGCTCTCGGTCGTGGGGTCTAGTAGTGAGAGCATACTGGTACTCAGCGATACGAATACGAAGTTGAGCCTCTTAATACTTGTATCGAAGGCATCGTATGTTCTGACAATGAAGTATACTGCATCGCTACCAGCTATGCTGGCGAAGTAGTGGAACTCGTCGAAGGTTATGATAGCGTATGTATCGCTTTCGTCTAGGTATCCGAGGATAGCGTCGTACATCTCCTTTACGGATAAGCCGCGCTGGGGTAGAGGTATCTCTAGCTGCTTAGCTATCTCTGCTACAACGTTGTAGAGAGTCCTATTCCTATGGCAGTTTACGTGTACGTATCTCAGGTTTATTCCTCTAGACCGGGCTATCCTCGTAAAATCCCTTCCAAATACTCTCGTTAAAGCCGTTTTACCCGTACCAGTTGAGCCAACGACTAGTACTCTCTGGGATATAGAGCCTGGAGAAGTAACTAAATGCTTAAAAGCCGAGACGAGCTGTTTAATCTCTTCTTCGCGGTGGGGGAGCTTATCCGGAACGTACTCGGGGGTTAAGCTCTCACGGCTCCTGAATATGCTCGGCTTGCTCAGCTCCTCCTCGATCAGATCCCACGCTCCCGGCTTCTCGCTAAACATAGGGTAGCACCAAACTTTCGCTCCACTACTTCCAATCTAGACCTACATCACCTTATAAAGCGGAGCTCGATCAAGTACCTCCGGCTCTAGCAGCGCCCCTTCCCGATAAACACCTCTGAATCTATGACTTCAACGTATAGACAAGTCTGCGAGGATGGATCGTGCTCTACCCCGTGTTCTTCGAGGATCCTCCTAAGCTCTCTCCACAAATGCTTACTCATACCCCTTACACCCCTTACCCTCAGCTTCAGCTTAACCCTCTCCCCCCGTTCGAGGAGAGAAGGTATGCTGTTGAGTACTCTAGTACCTAGCTCTCCGCGGATCTGTACGGGGATGATCCTTGTGACGAATCCGTACTCGCTCGCTAGCGCCGCTCTATATGCTTCCTCGGGGCTTAGCTTAGACGAGTAGACTAGGAGGAGGCCGGGGTACTTGGTTCTAGCAACTACTACGTCGGGGTCTTTTCTGAACAGAGTATTCCCTACTTCTTCTTCGCACCAGCCCTCGTTGCCTGCTCTACACGTCACTATGAGCACGGGTCTACCTGGGCGGTTCTCCAAGACCCTATTCACGCATAGCTTTGTCTAGCTCGCTGAGGTACGATGTGTGACAGGCTATTAGTAGCTCGTCTCCCTCTTGCAGCACTAGCTTATCCTCTGGAAACAGTGCTTCATCCCCTCTATATACTAGGAGTACTCTAGCTTTACCGCCTAGCTTGAGGTCTGAGAGCTTTTTACCCGAGAGCCTACGGGGTAGCTTGTAGAAAGCTACTATGACGTTACCCCTTGAAGCCGCTGATACCGTGGAGACCTTGACCCCCTTGATCAGCGAGAGGATCTCCTCTACTACGAGCCTGCTCGGATTGATGATCCCCGCTATACCAGCGTTTACGAGTACTTCGTTGTAGCCGGGGTTTTCCAGCCTTACTATTACTTCCTTGGCCCCCATGTTCTTAGCCAGCAAGGCTATCAAGATGTTGTCTTTATCGCTACCAGTCAGGACTATTACTAGGTCTGCTTCCTCGATACCAGTAGCTGATAGCACGGCTGGGTCTGAGGCATCTCCGTGTATGACCTCGCAGTCCAGCTTCTCGGCTAGTTCTTCGGCCCGCTCCCTCCTAGACTCAACTAGTAGTACTTCGTGCTTATCCTGAATAAGAGCTTTAGCTAGCTCTACTCCTGTATCGCCTCCGCCTATAACCACGATCTTCACGTACAACTACCCGCCTAGCACTGGTTCAGCGCCCTAAACTGTAGAGCTACTAGTATATTTAGACTACCTGGATTTAAGTAGTTTAGCTAGAACCACGGCTACGGGTATTATCTCTAGCCTTCCGAGAAGCATATCTATAGCTAGGATAGCCTTTGGCACTAGGTGTAGGCTAGGGCTAGATATGCCTACCGAGAGCCCAGTAGTTGCTAGCGCTGAAGCTGCTTCGAACAAGCTATCGGCTACGCTGTAGCCGTAGAGAGATACTATGAAAGCTGAGGCTAGGAGAACGGCTATATACATTAGGGTTAGGGTATAGACTCTCATAACCTCTTGGTCTTCTAGAGCACGGCCCATGATCTTCACCGGTATAACTGCTTTGCTAGGAGCTATCTGTCTGTGTATCCACGTGATGATCGATTTAGCGACGATGTATACTCTAAGCTGCTTCAACCCGCCTCCAGTTGAGCCGAAGCATGCACCCATGATCATCATCGCCGTGAACGCTAGCTTAGCAGGCTCTGGTAGAGAGGAGCTATCTAGAGCCGTGTACCCCGTGGTGGAGAGAGCCGATACTACTTGGAACAAGAGCTTCGCCGAGAAGTGGCCTATAGCCAGCGATACCGCTGCGAAGCCCGCTAGAACCGATAGCGAGAACATTGCGAACTGGGGGTCCCTCGCTATACTCTTCGCTCTACCCTTTAGAACCAAGTAGTAGATGGCGAGCGGCTGCGCGCTGACAAACATGAATACCAGGGCTACGTAGAGAGTGCTCCCCGTGAACACTGCGTACGTGGAGAAGCCCCCGGTACTAGTAGTTGTTAGAGCGTTTACTACTGAGTCGAAGAAGCCCATGCCAGATGCGAGGTAGGATACAGCTACTAAGCCCGTAAACGCTACGTAGAGTGTTAGGAGCGCTCTCACCGTAGCAGTGCTGAGAGGAGAGATCTTGAATCTACCCAGGTGTGCAGCGTATAGCGAGTGAGCAGCCGAGCCCGGCGAGATGAAGAAAGAGACTACTAGGAGAGCTATGCTGAACCCGCCTAGCCACTGGTAGAATGCTCGTAGGAAGTGTACTCCAGGCGATAGAGAGCCCGTTGGGAGAGCCGATAACCCGGTGGTGGTTATGGATGAGACGCCTTCGAAGAGAGCGTTAGCGGGGTCTATGCCTCGGGCTATGAGCGGTACGGCGCAGGTAATACTGGGTACTATGAAGGATACAACCACGACTACGTATGCTTCGGTAACGGTGATCTCCGCATACGTCCCCACTCTTCCCAGGAAGTAGCCTACAGCGATGGTGGCGAGAGAGCTGAGAGCTATCGCTACGCTGAAGTAGGTGTTCTCGCCTAGCAGTAGGGAAGCGGTTAGGGGGGCTAGCTGAGAGAACCCTAGTATGTAGAAGACTCTGTTCAAGTAGTAGCTTATAGCTCTCCAGTTCACTTCCAATACCTGATCACTTACAACGCGTTCCTCGAGCTAGATATCCCCGGGTCTACCCACTACTCGATCTGCTCTGTGGCTATGCTCTCGGCTATACGCTCTACATCTCTTTCCTCGATAAGAGCTTTCTCTAGTAGCTTGTATAGGCTCTTCTCTATAGTGCTCACAGGTATTCTGCGGAGTAGGTTGAGCTCTACAACCCAGTCGGAGTACGCTGGGTCTTCGGCTAAGTTCTCTATGCTCTTCAGGTATCTCCCTATACCCTTGAACACCTCTACCTCTACGCCTCTGCCTCTACTAGCTGGGGTAACAGCTACTGGAGGGATGATCCTGGACTCCGCGATCTCCTCGCTCTCCGTAGAGTATGCTACGAGGTACACTGGTATCCAGTACAGTCCTTCGCCACCGGCTGGAGTAGGGATAACTACGCTCATAACCTGTTTCTCGGCTTTCTTAGCTCTATCGCTTAGTGCTAGAAGCATGGTTTTCACGAGCTCTAAGCGCTTATACGTGGATTTCAGAACATCCTCTACCCCTGCCTCACCGCTTGCCTGCTCTCTGCTCTCTAGTAGTTTCCTCTCCCAAAGCGATGCTAGTCTGCTGAGCTCTCCTATAGCCATCGTAACATACCCTATTGTCTCGGCAACTCTATCTACGACTTCGTTCACTGCTGAAACGCTCTCTTCTACTCTTGGCTTCTTGAAGCCTAGCCTAAGCCCTGGAAGCCTGTAGTCTACCCGGTGTTCTAGGAGGAGCGATAGCTCCCTGACTACCTGCTGATCCCCTACTAGCCCCTTAACCGAGTACTCCTCTATCTCTACATACTTCTCCGTCTCCAGCATCTCTCTAACAGCTCTCTCTACGAGGGAGAGCTTCTCCGGAAAGCCCTCCGGGCCCCGGTGCTCTGGGGTTTTGAGGATGTGGTCTATGAAGCTCTTGTCTAGAGCATGTAGCGTGATCCTGTACACGCTTTCTCTGTAGGGGTCGAATACTAGCGAGTGGTCTCCTCTAAACCTCTTAACTATGAAGGAGTAGTATACCCTAGTAACAAGTGCTACGCGTAGGTCTTTCAACGGGCCGCGTCTACTCCTGCTCCTAGCGGCTAGGTATAACGCATACGCTACCTCCTCTTCCTCCGGGAGAGGGGCTAGAACCTCATCCCTCCTGACTAGGAGGTGGGCAACGTACTTCCCCGTTCTAGCCGTTAGAACGGCTTTGCTCAAGACCCGCCACCGCCTAAGCGATTTATTAATTAGCCACGGCACGTGTATTAAGCATTTTGTACACAGGGGGAGCCCTGAGCAGAGCCTAAGCCCTAGATGGTCTCTACACAAGAGCTCTTGGGGGCTACAGGGTATGAGTAGGAGGAGGGAGAAGGGGGAATCCGTAGAGCTACCGCCGGATGTGCCTAGAGAGCTGTTCGAAAAGCTTAGGAGAGATGTGGGGAAGGGAGCGCTGAGAGCGCTAACCCCCTACAGCCTAGCCCAGGAGTACGGCATCAAGATAAGTACTGCGAAGAAGCTGTTGAGAGAAGCGGCTAGGCACGGACTACTAGAGCTCTACAGCGGCGGCAGGAGAACCCCGATATACTTAGCTAGGAAGAAGTAAAACACTTTAGAAGCCTGCAACAAGATTATCTATAATAATAGAAGCGGCGGTCGTCTAGCCTGGACTAGGACGCCGGCCCCCCAAGCACCTAGCCCGAGAACAGGCCGCGGAAAGCCGGAGATCCCGGGTTCAAATCCCGGCCGCCGCACTAATCCCTTGATCTACACCATTTCAGTAGCTGTTTTTTAGACTTGAAGTAGTAGAGTTTAGTAGGCATTATTTTATCTCCTTGTTATCGCTCTTTTTGCTCTCTTTATGTATGGCCTTGGTAGCCGTTTGTGCCTCAGTACATAGTTTACAATCTTTCTGATTACCTGTATCTCTCTCTTAGTCGCTCCATGCTTATGAGCTAGAGTAGAATATAGCGTACACGCCTAGAGAATAGCCTAGGAGTTATCTTTATCTTTCTACAGCTATGATCATAGGTGTATCCACGCCTTAGATCTCTCAGTATTAGTCTAGCTATACCGACTGCTTCACTAATTGTGTCTATTCCCGGCGTTTCTATCCGTTTAACATAGAATCTTTCTCTAAGACTATAACACGAATTCCTGCCTTGATAAATTGGTCTATTCATTGTTTACCCCATATTAAAAACTGGAAAAATACTGGGATAGGATGAAGAACTCATAGACGCTTATACATGCTTCTTTACGATGCTAACCATAATGCGAACCATATAGGAAATGCGAGTGCTATATAAACACCGGGTAGAACAGCGTATAAGTAAAGCGCTTTTCTCCATTTCACCGATAGGACACTAACTACTACCACGTAGAAAGCTAAAATAATACCGAGATGTTCAT
>QMWW01000064.1 GCA_003661825.1 Thermoprotei archaeon | reverse complement strand
TTTTTAACCAACCCTTTATAGAGTTTATTAACGGTATTAAGAATCCTGTAGATCAAATATTTGCTACGAACTGATATAATGATCTCATTGTCTTGTACGAAAAAGCCAGGATTTAACCCATATACCCGTAGAATATTGATGAGCCTATCTCGTATAACGGCTTCTTTAGCATTTAGAAACAATCTAAGCCTATAATCATAACGTTTTATATCAATATATATATTTCCGTCACCCATATAAAAGCCAACTAGATAGCCCCAAGCCCTACCTTTCATGGTATCTAGTGCATTTGCTGAAACCAATTTAACACCTCCTCCTAACCCCTCTAACGTTATAACATCATATTGTATACTCCGCTGGTAGAACATAGTAAAAATAAATAAGGGAGTAGCATGGAGAGTTTTTAAAGGAGAGGGGCGGTAGCCGTTGGAAGAGCCCCCGTGACCGGGGTTCGAATCCCCGCCCGGCTACTTTTTCTGAATATATTCTATTATGCCTTCATATGTTGTCTTGTATATCTCGGTTGATTCTAGTTTTCTGCGATCTCTAATGTATTTTTTAGTTGCTATGCCTGTTGGTAGCCCGAGCTTTTTGCTATACTCTTCTAGTGGGATGCTGTTTTCTTTTAATATCTTGTCGCGATAGATATCGTCGAATATGTTGTACGCGCAGAACGGTATGAGTTTGCCGCCAGGAACTACATAGTGTATGTTGCATCTCTGTACTCTCTGGATATCATAGTTGTATAAATCCATAAAATGCATAGAGCCTATGAATAACATCTTATAATGTAGCTCTCCTAGTGCTTCATAGTTTCTCCTTATTACAATATTGAATAGAAGTCTGTATATATTGACTCCAGGAGGCATTTTATCCTCATAAAAGAACTTTTTAATAGAGTATAGGATTTTTAGACCAGTCAGCAACCTAGTAGATCCGCTGAACAGCTCTTCCCATTTCTCGTCTAGATATTCTAGCAATCCATCAACATCTACAAACTCGGTTATAGGACGTAGCCTAGGCAGGCTTTTTCCGCGTTTTTCCACATATATGTATGTAGCCGCTCCGCATATCGGGTGATTAGTCATTTCAAACTTGAACTCGCGGGCAATACCTTCAATTAACCGCGAGAATATAGCGCTAACGGGAACAGGGTACCAGGCTTCACGCGGAATCTCACCATCTGTTTGTTCCTCGATCAGTTTTATTAGATCTGCTATAGTGATTCTATACTTAGCTCTTTCATGCTTTTTCATCATTCCGGTTAGGCTGACAGGCTGAAAGTTCACCCCGCGTACTACATCATTGTGCTTAGCGGCAAACTTAACGATAGCTCCTAACTCGTGTGTATTTACTCCTCTAAGAACGGTTGGAACAAGCACGGTACTCGTCATCCTCGATTTTCTAAAGACCTCTAATATATATGGAATTTCCCAGTGGTTCTTCCAATTAGT
This sequence comes from Thermoprotei archaeon, assembly GCA_003661825.1. Lineage (GTDB taxonomy): Archaea > Thermoproteota > Thermoprotei_A > Sulfolobales > Desulfurococcaceae > QMWW01. The sequence continues at coordinate 5,095 of QMWW01000064.1, read as the reverse complement.
TACAGGGGTAACTCCGTCAAAGCTTAGATAAATAGTGTTAACCCCGCTCACCCTAAGCTCACGTGCATAGCTAATGGCTTTTGCGGGTTTCTCCCAAAATAGCTGTGAGAATCTAATACCATTTGTATTAAGCTGGATATGCCTTACTCCTTCTTTCTTGAGAGCTTTTACTATTTCAACGAGGTCCTTTCTAAGAAGGGGTTCGCCACCAGTTATCTGTACATTTACTGTAATGCCTTGCTTCTTTACACTACGTATCATTTCAATAATATCGTTGATCGAGGGCTCGTATACATAACCAGAAGCTTCTGAAAAGAAGAAGCAGTACCAACAGCTTAGATCACATCTATTGGTAGCTACTAAGTTGACAAGAGCTGTATGCTGTTTATGTAGTGGACATAAGCCACAGCTAAAGGGACAAGGTTCTATCAATGGGGTATATATGTGCCTAGCCCCTCTTCCCTCCTTAACCCATTTAACCATCTTCTTATATAGCCCAACGTCTCCATAGTATAGCTCTTCTACTTCACCGTGCTCTGGGCATCTCCTTCTAATATATACTTTCCCTTTTCTCTCAACTATAATACTAGGAAGTATCTTGTAGCAATACGGACATACCGATTGAGTAATTGTAAGAAGCTCTTCACCTTGTTTCAATGCAGGATACGTGTACGTGATCATGTTTGTAGCTCTATGTTTATCGTGTCTCAAAGACTTCCACCAAGCTTGACACTAAACTCTACATCTATAATCAAGTTATTATAAATATTTTATTTATGTACCATGAATATCACGGATACTGTAGTATCAGCATTGATTGTCAAAGAGCATAGTAGTAAAGAACCACGTAGTACGTTTAGAGAAGAGCATGTATCCTGATAAGCTAGAATTGAACTAGTATTATTAAGATATATAGTGGATACATTGTTTAGGAGGCGAGGTAGTCTGTATGGCTAATAGCGTCGTGATAATAGCAGGTACGCCTGGAGTAGGTAAGACTTCACTAGCTAAAGTACTAGCTGATATATTTAATGCTAAGCACATCGACTTAAGTGAGTTAACTATTTCGAAGAAGCTATTCTCCTACTACGACGAAGAGCGTGAATCCTATGTTATAAATGAAAATGCTGTCGTAGACGAAGTATTAAAGCTCGTGAAGAGCGAGGAGAGAATAATAATAGATACACACTATCCAGAAATATTGCCGTCTAGTATAGTGGACAAAGTGATAGTCCTCAGGCTTAATCCGCTTATTCTCGAAGAAAGACTTCGTAGGAAAAATTGGTCTTGGAAGAAGATAAGGGAAAACGTATTAGCTGAAATATTATCGGTTGTATCCATTAATGCTATAGAGAAATTTGGTCCAAACAAGGTATACGAGATCGATGCTACTGGGAAATCCATTAATGAGATAGCAGAGATAGCTGTTAAGATAATTAGCGGAGAGTATGGACATAAACAGGGTACATCTATTGACTGGCTCGAAAAACTTCCATTAGATATTATATTAAGGTACGAGCGTAAAGAGGCTTAAAATAATGCGTAAATTCGCCATGATAGGTTGGAGTCAAATAAAGAGAATTGTAGCTCAAGCCGATATAGTCCTCGAAGTACTTGATGCACGGGATCCGCTGAGCACTATGAGTAGAAAGCTCGAGAAAATAGTCAGTAACCTCGGTAGAGAACTCATACTAGTAATAAACAAGGCCGATCTAGTTCCACGCAGTATAGCCGAGGAGTGGACTAGATTATTAAGAAGTAGAGGGTATCATGCAGTTTACATGGCTGCATCAAAGCACATGGGTACGAGGGTATTACGTAGAAAGATAAAAGAGCTAGCTCCTGCTTTTCCAACAGTAGTTACTGTAACAGGTTATCCTAAAACAGGTAAATCCTCTATAATAAACGCTTTAAAGGGAAAGCATTCAGCATCAACGAGTCCTATACCGGGAAGCCCAGGCTACACTAGACGTACTCAACTATACAGAATAGATAGTAAGATCCTCATGATTGATACACCTGGAGTTATACCGGTTGATGGTTCAGATCTCGAGAGAATTATTCGAGGTTCAAATCCAGATGAGTTAGACGATCCCGTAAATCCAGCTATAAAATTAATAGAGAGAATATTAAAACACAACCCATTAGCTTTTCTTAGGGCATATGGTATAAAAGAAAGAGAACCCATGAAGATCTTGGAGGAAATAGCTATTAAGAGAGGATGGTTCTATAAGAAGACGCATGAACCATTAATAGAGGAGGCAGCACGCACTGTTATAAGGGATTACCATCAAGGTAAGATATCATTTTACGTAAAGCCTAGTTACTATAAGATGTGATGTAATAAGATAGGTCTCATTTCAATCCTAGTTTTACACGAATTTTTATCCACCTGACTTAACTGGGTAGAGTAGCACTCTCTCTCCATTTTTGATGATTTCGTCATCGGTTACAACGGTGTCGTTTTTAATTGCTATGTATTCTGTTGATAAGAGATTTAATTTTTTAAGTAGATCTTTAACCGTTATACGGTCTATATCTATACGGATTGTTTTTTTCTCGGCACCTAAAATTTCTACTACTATGCTCATACCATCACCTGTGATTTACTGGTTCACAGTATTTTGGAAATGTTTTTATTAAATTAATTCTGATCCGAACCATCTTCTCTCTCAGAAGTAACAAATACTATTCGATCGCCATTTCTAAGCTTGTAGCTAGGATTGATAACAGGCTTTCCATTAACTAAAGCTACATCTGCATAGTGTCTACTGATGTATTTCCTATAGAATCTTTTGCTAAACTTTTCTCCTAGTGCCTGGATCAGATCAGCTAGAACAGCGTTTTCTGGAAGCTCAAGCTCCACATAGTGCCCTTTTACGCTTTTACGATTCCACTCACTCTTCCTAAGAATACTGTTTTTACTCTCTTTACATTTTTACTCAAATCCCACTAAATACCCCCTGTTGCTTGTCTTATCACTACAACCTTATCTCTCTTCTCTATTGTAGAGTCCGGATCTTCTACGAGCTTTCCATTCACTAAGATAGCTAAAGATTCTAGATCTCCTTTAATACGCTCTACTAGTTCTTTTACCTTTATTTTATCGGTATTTATCTTGTGCTTTACTCTATCAGGTAGTACTAAGATCTCGATCAAGCTCTTTCTCCTAGCAGTACTACTAAGTATGGTTAAGGGTTAAGCTCTTTATTTTTTATCATTTAAAATACTTAGTTTAGAGCTTATACGTCTCCTTATACGAGGTACGAACTATGTCAGAAGATGGCTATGGTTTTTTCGAGGATAAAATTGTAGTAGGTAGCTATAAGATCGAGTGTAGTCTTCACGAGGATTACATACACTACAGTAGGGCTAAGGAGAGTAGTGTAGAGAGATCGAAGATCATTAAAAATGCTGAGAAACTTGAATTACTCCCTATCTATCCTGTATTCCTTCCTTTAGCTATCACTAAATATGTTATCGTATATTTTACCGAAGCACTAAATATCCCGCCTAGCGGAAATGCCACTATCTACATCAAGATCCCTGTAGATATAAGTGTTTATGCATATGATGCCAACGATAACTTTACAGTAATTGACGTATTTGCTGTTAGTAGCGTTAAGTACGCACTATACGGTCCTATTGAGGAAGGAATTATAGCACGATACTATAAGTCAGAGGTATTTCTCGATCCTGTCGATCCTAAGCTAGGGGAAGCACTAGCTCGTATTAAGATCGTAAATAAAACAGATAGCTGGGTTGAGATAGGCAAGGTGCTCCTAGATTCACAGTTACTAAGGCTTCACTACAAGCCCCGTACTTGGGAGGCTTATACCCAGGAAATAGCTGTAAATATTCTGGCACGTGATAAGGCAATTGTAAACTACTTGGATAAGTTTGTGAAGAACGTAGTAGAGATAAGGGATCCAGAAGGATTTAAGCCTCCACGGCTTAGGGGATCTAACGAAATGATATGGGGGCTTAGGTGAAATGTAATGCTTGAGAGCATAGTCAGCTATATGTCCGGAATAGACTGGATATTGATAGCTAAAGCTGTAGCTGTAGCTGTAGCAGGTCTTACCATTTCATGGTTATTGAGGCTTATACTGTTCAAGGTTTTAGTAAGAGCGCTTCCCGTTAAGCTCGTTCGCATGATTACAAGGATAATATATTATGTCTTGGTATTCTTAGTACTCGTTAGCGTACTTGGAACTATAGGTATTGATCTCACCGGCCTCGTCGTGGCTGGAGGCGTGGTAGGCATTATTCTGGGTTTCGCGTTGCAAAACACTGTGGCTAATCTATTCTCAGGCCTTTTCCTTCAATGGGAAAAGCCGTTCAAAATAGGTAATGGTGTTAAGATAGGTGGTATCGAGGGTATAGTAATAGATCAGTCAATACTATCGACGCGAATACGTGGTTACGATGGAGTCATACACAGAGTACCCAATTATACAATCTTTCAGTCCGAGATAACTAACTATCATGGATCGGTTGCGCGTAGAGTTGATTTTAGGATAGGTATAGCGTATAGAGAGGATGCTGAAAAAGCATATAACGTCATTAAGGCTGTTCTAGACCAGCACCCTTATGTACTCGCCGATCCTCCACCCGACGTATTTGTTGTAGAGCTCGCTAGCAGTAGCGTAGACATAATGGTTAGAGCGTGGATCCCGAATGTAGATGGATTGCCCTGGAAGGCGCGGATGGAGCTTTTATGGTTGATCAAGAAAGCTATAGATGAAGCTGGGATAGAAATACCGTTCATTCAGACAGATATATGGTTTAGGACGCCATTAAAAATAGAAGCAACTAGTCTTTGCAATAAAGATGAAAATGTAGACGGGTCTTCAAGTAAGTAGTTTCACTACTTCATGGGATAGGGATGGTACAGCTTTATGAACTCGTTTTTCACAGCAAGCTTCATGAACTTCTTCGGTCTGTAGACTAGTTCCCTTATTTCCTCTTTAAGCTCAGAGCGTGACAGCTTTCTTCTCGCAACTCCTTCTTCCATAGCTTTCTCAGCCACAGCTATAGCTTCCTCTATATACATCTCAGCTTCTTCCATAGTAGGTATAATGTAGTCTTCGCT
>QMWW01000063.1 GCA_003661825.1 Thermoprotei archaeon | reverse complement strand
TTCTTTAGCGCTTATAGCATGGTCTGCACCTACTTCTTTTGCTTTATCTAGTTTAGCTTTACTTCTACCAATAGCTATGACCGTACAGCCTTTAGCCTTAGCTACTTGGACAGCGTTAAAGCCTAGAGCGCCTATACCCTATACAGCTACTACGTCTCCCTCTTTTGCCCCAGATACTCTAAGGGCTTTAAAAGGTATGGCGATGGCATCGGTAACTTCTGGTGCATACTCACAAGGAACGAACGTAGTCTGGTATCTTTAATACATGCAAGCTGGAGCCAGTGCAAAGATAAGGCTCAGCGTTAATCCAGCAACTATATATGTCTTCGATAAGAAGACCGGGAATAGAATCGTGGGATAAAGGCGGTGTCGCCCTATCTAATACTTGAGAACATAAGTAAGAGGTACGCGAACAAAGTAGCGCTCAAAGAGGTAAACCTCGAGATAGGGAGAAAAGAACTATCCGCTATAGCAGGACCCCGGGAGCCGGTAAGACTACTCTCCTAAAGATAATTGGCTGGATTGATTAGTCCAACTACTGGTAGAGCCCTACTAGAGGGAAAGGATAAAACCGATATACCGCCGTACGAAAGAGGCTTTTCAATGGTTTTTTCGAAATATCGCCAATATATCCTGATAGAACAGGATACGATAACATAGCGTTTCCGCTAAAACTACGCAAACTTCCTGAAGGTGAGATAAAGAAGCGTGTAGAAGAGGTAGCCGAGCTACTAAATATAAAACACATACTAGATAGAAAGCCGGGAACATATAGTAGAGGAGGGTATCAGAGAGTTGCATTAGCACGAGCACTAGTTACTAGTCCAAAGCTACTACTACTCGACGAGCCCCTCAAAAACCTCAATGCAAAGATCCGTGAACACATGGCAGTATGGCTGAGAAATCTTCAAAAAAGACTCGGTATAACAGTTATATACTCCACACATGATCCCCTCGAAGCCATGACTGTAGGAGATAGAGTTATGATCTCCTTAAGGGAGGGCAAAAGCAGATCTCATCATTAAGCGAGCTTCTACTCAGACCGGTAGATCTAGAGGTAGATGAGTATATTAGCGTTCTAGCACTCAACGTGTTTAGGGCAAAGATAGCTGATGTCTCGGAGGACTCTATAACGCTTCAAGTAGATGAAGTAGCTCTTAAGCTCCAGAAAAAGCTCAGTTCCCACCAGCTTCGCATGAAGTATACATTGCTGTAAGACCACCAGATATAAGGATATCGACGGCTGAAGAAAAAGAAGCTATTGCAGGGAAAGTCTCCGTAGTACAATACTATGGACTAAGTCGGCTGGTAAGTATCGAGATAGGGAATATCTCGCTTAGAGCAGTAGTTGATAAACAATAAATATTAAGGCAAGGAAATAGAGTATATATCCTTCTTACCGGAGAGGGTAAGAATCTACGACGTTTCTTCAAAGAAGCTTATTGGTTGATAATCATGATGTTCCTATCATTTAAAACACGGGTTGATGACAAGATCCACTATGGAATCGCCATAGATAATAAACACATTGTTGATCTCGAGAAGATCCTAGCCAAAAGCCTTAACGGAGGAATACGACATAGAACCGCTAAACTCTTATGAACTAGCTAGTTCTGTCTTCTCTCAAAACAGTAGATATGTCGTACAGAGACTAGCAGTATTTAGAGACCTAATAGATAAGCAGTTAAAGCAGATCAGTCAATCAGATATACCGGAGTATCGGAGGAAAGGACTGATACATAGTATGAACGAGATAAACTTCTTACCACCAGTGTTTAACCCTGGAAAGATCGTAGGTATAGGGCTGAACTACGAGGAATATAGGGTAATGCTGAAATGCCCTAAGCCCGAGGTCCCACTATTCTTCTTCAAACCCACGAGTACGCTTGTAGGCCATAAAGACTACGTATATATACCGCGTGGCGGTAAATGGCCTGGAACATCTTCTAAGATACTCTTCCATGAATACGAACTTGCACTCGTTATCGGCAGGAGAACTAGGAACGTAGACCGCAGAGAAGTCCATAAGTACGTGTTTGGATTCACGATATTTAGCGACATAACAGCACACGATATAGAAATGATAAAACCGGGATTCGTCCTATACCAGTAACGCTCAAAAGCACTTGATACATTCTCACCAATGGATCCATGGATGGTAACTATCGATGAACTCGGGGAAAAGAGTGTAGATGTCCATAACCTTAGAATAGTTAGAAGAAATGGGAAGACAAAAGGAGGATCTAACACTAGCAATATGATCTTTAAGGCCTGGGAGATCATAGAGTTTCTCGGCGAAATAATGACTCTAGAACCAGGAGATGTAATATCCTTAGGCAGTCCTCCAACCAGTCCAAAAGAAGGCCTACAGCCCGCGACGTCATCGAAGTTGAAATAGAGCATATGGGGGTACTAACTAATTACGTTAGTATAGACAATACCTTTTCAGACACAATATTATGATTCAAGCTATTATGAACTATGCAGGAACTACACTAGCTTTCCACTCCTAACGCTAGTTACGGGTTTAGACCAAACACCTTTAAAGAAGTTCTAATCTAATTATATTTTACCGTAGATAACATATGATAATACAAAATAATACTAGAGTAGAGAGGGCTGATTTTGACTTCATCGTTTTACTCTAATTTACATGAAGAACTTGAAGAATATACTGGAAGCATTGGCGTAATAGCTGTTAACAAATACCCATGGATAGTGCCTACGATTATAGGGAGATTGTACGAAGAACTGGGGATAGAGCTATTCGTGGTACTAACAGATCCCTATGTAGTAGATGGTGTTAAGGAGAGTTCACAGCATGCAAAAGACTTCGATATAAAGATTCTAGCAGATTACAAGTATGGTGGTTCTCTGATAAAAGAGAATGTATTTGACACCGTACTCGTATTCAATAAACTGTTTAAACTGCTTAACGAACACATAGAGAGCAATGTAGTTGTAGACCTAACTGGAAGCGATGGTTTAGTGGCTAGTATAGTTACATATAGTGCCATGAAGATCCTTGGAGAAAAAGCCGTATTCACACTTATAGAGAACATCCCGCTATACGGTATACCAGCTTATCCCGGTAGCCCTCGATGGCTTCACAAGCTATATCTATACGGAGAAAAACCAAAGAGAAGTAGTAACGAAACCAGAATTAGCTATCCCCGCGTGATCGAGTGGAGGGGTTCTCGCGGAGTCTATATCGCTTTCTCGAAGCTATTCAATGCTTTAACCCCTACAGGTTACTACGAGATCTACTCAGGGGAGAGAAGGCTCTTTAGTACAGAAGCCAATGCTATGGACATACACTGCCATTCTAACACGGTATTTAGTTGGAAGCAAAAACTTGTATCTATAAACGAGCTACTGGGGCCCGATGAGAACATGAGCAGAATGATCTACAATGCGTGGAAAGTCATATCGGAGATCTTATCGAGAGACCTAGAAGACACTGACAAGCAGAGCATTGATAGAGTAGTTATGCAGATCCAGAGATATGTTGGTGCAGCTGACTTAGTGATTAAGCAGGTGGTACCGTTAAACAATCACAGTGTAGACTGGGAGGAGGAGAAGCTTCATAGAGTGATATACAAGCTAGCCAGCGAAAAGCAGACCGTGGCGATAGTCCCTGACACAAACCTCTTCTACCAGGGCATACATATGGCTCTACTTAAAGCTAGTATAAGATCCGGTACTCCGTGGAGCGGTATACGCGGTGTGTCGGTTTATGTGCCTAAATGCGCTGAAACAGAGATCAACGGTAAGGTAGCAGAACTAAATCCTGAAACTATGGGGCTACATAGACTCTATTACATAATGGCTTTACTAGCGAACAGAGCTTTGCTCGAGACCAAGTACTACTATGGAGCAGAGAACTTGAACGCTGTAGCACAGCCTTGTGAAGTATCGCTAACTGTAGAGGCTTCCTCTCTACCTGAGAACAAAATCCTCCTTGTAACAGCTGATCACAAAGCGTTTAATGCTTGGCAGACCCTTAATGTTTGTAGAGGCAAAGTAGTATGCGCATATATAGGACATAGTGACGAGAAACTGGATACAAATAGTATATATGGTAGGTTCTATGCAAGCATTGCGCTAAGCCTCCTACTCTACGTAACGGCTTTATTCATGCCAGTAACTATTCAAAGCTCAAAGGATACCGTGAAGTTAACGGTGAAGAGCCTAAGAGGGATGACCGCGCCGATAATCTCAGTTAGCAGGATTAAAATGTAGGATCGTAGAAGCTAGGAGATCTAAGTGTTACTGGTACTTTCTAACTACTCTATACGTTTGTTCAACGATGCTACCAATGCTTAAGCTATACTCTCTTCCATTTTCAACTCTATACACTTTAAGAGGACATAGGTACTTCTTAACTTTACACTTATACCCGAAACCTGGTAAGTACTTCATCAGTATATAGATGATAGCGTATAGCGGTATGTTTGGCTTGGCTATTCTAGACTTAACCCTTAGAAGCAAGTTCTTAGATACTTTAAGGGCTTCTTCAACCAGCTTCGTAGTGACAAATCCTTCAAAATATACGCGATGAACCCTGCGATACCCGGTATTCCTATTATAATAAACAACTTCTAGAATATTCTCTGGGTAGAAATTGTATTCAATTACATACGCTCCCTCTTTAGCGTGATATGATGTATGGGGCATTGAGATCATTTAAGCACCTCTATACATTATCTTGTTTCAATTAGTCTAATTTAGCTTAACTATATGTAAAAAATAATTCTTAAAAGAGTTACTACTGCTATGAGTTTAGATAGAAGTACTCCACACGTGGTTGAAGGTAATGAGGAGGATAAATATAGGCATAGCTGGAGTGAGCGAAGAGCCTGAACATTCGCTACTCGAGAACATAGAACTATTCCTAGACAATATATCCAAGCTACGGGCTAAACCTATATTTATTCTAGGAGGATACTGGGGTTTTATGAAGTATTTTGCTGATAAAGCTTTAGAAAAAGGATATACTGTAGTCTTCATACTACCTTCTCAACCACCAGCTATGCCGCCAGATAGAGAGAACTCTATAGCTATATACACCGACCTAGGTTTTCCGACGCGTAGTACAGTGCTATGTAAGTCGAGCGATGTACTCGTAGTATTTGGGGGTAGGATAGGATCTATAATAGAGATCATGCTAGCATACGATTTCGGTAAACCAGTTATAGTGATCGAATCTGGCTATGAAACAGACAAGATCACGAAGTGTTTTGGCGACTACATAGACTTACGGAGAAGGGCCCGGCTCTACAGCGTGCGTAACGGAGTAGAAGCCGTAGAAAAACTGGCTAGTATACTAGAAAAACCCTTACACAAGTATACTATGTAGCGGTAGCAGTAATGGTTACTCTATAGGTCTTACCGCCTACTCTAAGCAGGTAATATCCTCTGTGAAGATCCTCTACAACAACCTCTTTCTCGGCACCGCCTATTCCTAGCCGAAACATAGCTCTAAAACCAAGGCCTATTAAGTTTAGCAACTTTATGGTCTTGGGATATTCTTGGAAGAGATCGTATTTTGACAGGAACCTGTACTTGTACTCAAGAAATGAAGCTACAGCAGTTACCAAAGCTAGTTCGTTGCGACCTAACCTCATGCCTTCTAAGGTTTCTCAGGGACTCGTTGAACTGCGTGTTCCACTTTCTCCTCCTCTAGCTTAACTTCGCCGTGCTTGATTTTTCTGGCTAGGTACTGAACTGCTTTAACAGCCACTACTAGCAGGGCTAATATGCTGAGTACTTTTACTATGCCTATAACCGCTATCTATATACCTATGGCTATGTAGCTCAAGGCTAGCCACCAAGTATGATAGGGATAAGCTAGCTACTACTGCTGTACCTATAACACTTGCTGCATTAGGGCCCATTGCGTGCATGAAAATGTAGTTCTCGGCGTCTTCGCTTGAAGCTAGTTTTTGCACTGCTCTAGCAATAGGTACCGCTGAAACCCCCTGTAGCGCCTAGCATAGGATTAATTTTCTCTTTGAGGAAAACGTTCATGAATTTAGTGAGAAGAACGCCGCCAACCGTTGCAGATGCGAAAGCTAGTAACCCTAGCGCTACAGCCTTTAGCGTGGCAGGGCCAGGGATATCTTCGCTCTCATAGTACTCCCTATCCCCAATCCCAAGAGTGTAGTAGCAGTATTCATGAGCTCTCCGCTAGCGGCTTTGCGAAGTCTCTCACCGACTCCTGGTACGCGGAACAAGTTTCCAATCACGATCATCCCTAGGAGGGGAGCGGCATTGGGTATTAGCAAGTCTACAACAACCATGGTAGTTAGAGCAAAGACTGCTTTCTCTAGGTGAGAAACTGCGCGTAGCTACCGCATCTTGATTCTACGCTCCCGTTCCGTGGTAAGAACTTTGGTTATAGGAGGCTGTACTAACGGTACAAGGCTCATATAGCTATAGGCTGCAACAGCGTTAGCCGCTAGGAGGTAGGGACTAATTTAACGGTAAGGTGGATCGCTGTAGGCCCATCAGCTCCGCCTATAATACCTATACTTGCTGCTACCTCTACGGTGAATCCAAGCATTAGTTCAGCAAGCATAGCTACCAATAATCCTACCTATGTCACTCTAATCAACAGGCTCTTA